>CAIKNO010000057.1 GCA_903828805.1 uncultured Sandaracinus sp.
AGATGGAGGCGCAGGGCCTCGGCGGTGGCGGCGCTGGGCAGTAAGCGCCGCGGTGCAGTGAGCGCCGCGGTGCAGTGAGCGCCGCTCCGCAGTGATCTCTCTGCCCGCGCGGTTCAACGGATGGTCGGAGTGCGGAGGGAGCACGCGCCCACCGCGGCCCAGCCGGCCAGCAAGAGCACGCCACCGAGCGGCGTGACCGCGCCGAGCCATCGAGGGGCCCCGAGGGCCATCGCGTAGAGGGTGGCGCTGAACACCGTCGAGCCGGCGGCGAAGGCGACGCCCGCCAGGCGGGCCGGCCCTCCATGGCCCCGCGACACGAGCCAGGCCGCGAGCGCGATGGCGAGCGCGTGCACCTGTCCGTAGTGCGCGGCCGTCTCCCACCACGAGAGGCGCAGTGCGCCGTCGTCGAGGCCGGCGAGCACGCGCCGCAGCCCATGCGCCCCGAACGCGCCGAGGGCGACCGAGAGAAATCCTTGCAGCCCCGCGAGGCCGATGAACGCGCGCTCCATCCAGAGCTAGGTAGCCGAGCGTGCGCGCCGCTGCACGCGCTGGATAGGGAGGCTTCCGCCGACGGGCGCGCTGCACGCACGACGGCCTCCCCCTTGCGACGTTGCGCCGAATTTGCGACGAAGTCGGATGCGCCGCGTTCTCTGGTCTCTGCCCCTCGTGCTGCTCTCGACGTCCTGCGGGGGCCTTGCTCCCCCCGTGGCGGGACCGATGGCGCAGGACGCGCCCGGCGGCGTCGGAGGGGACCTTGCGATGAGCGAACTGCAGCAGTGGAACGCCCGGGCCCGGGCCGAAGGCGCCGTCACCGACACCCTGCACGGCGTGGCCGTTCCCGATCCGTTCCGCGCGCTGGAGACGGCGTCTCCGCTGACCGACGGGTGGGTCGCATGGCAGACCGAGCGGACGGCCCGCGCGATGGCGTCGTGGGCGCGCGAGGGGCGCGCGGAGCGGTTGCGGCAGGTGCTGGAGATCGGCACGATCTCGGGCGGCGCCCTCGCAGGCGACGTGGCCGTCTACTCGAGGCGGGACCCGGCGCGCGAGCAGCCGGCGCTCTTCGTGCAGCCGCTCGACCGCCAGGGGGCGGCGGAGGGCGCGCCGCGGGTCCTGGTCGACCCGCAGACGTACGGGGAGCGTGCCGCGCTCGACTGGTACCAGCTCTCGCCGCGCGGTCGCTTCCTCGCATTCGGCATCTCCGCGAACGGAGACGAGCGCAGCACCTTGAGGGTCATCGAGGTGCAGAGCGGCCGCGTCCTCGACGACCAGATCGGGCACACGAAGTGGTCCGACGTCGCGTGGCTGCACTCCGAGGACGGATTCTATTACCGACGCTATCCCCGCGAGGGCGAGCCGGACTTCGACGCCGAGCGGCAGGACGCCTACCACACCCGTCTGTTCTTCCATCGCCTGGGCGAGGACCCGGCGCGAGACACGCTCGTGTATTCGCCTTCGAGCCCCACGGACTTTCCGGGCGCGAGCGTCAGCGACGACGACCGATGGGTCGTCATCAACAACGCGCGCGGGTGGTCGCAGTCGGACGTGTTCTTGCTCGATCGGGGCCGCACCGCGCGAGGGCGCGTGGAGGTCCCCGACGCGGCCCATCCGCTCGTCACCGTCGTGGCCGGCGAGGACCACCTGACGACGGGGCGCGTCCACGACGGCCGGCTCTACCTGCACACCCACGAGGGCGCGCCGCGGTATCGGCTGGCGGCGGTGGATGTCGGGCGGGCGGCCGATCGGAGCGCATGGGTCGACGTCATCCCGCAGGGGCCGGGCACGCTCGATGGGTGGGTCGTCGCGGGCGACCGGCTCCTCGCCCACGTGCTGACCGACGTGAGCTCCACGGTGCAGGTGCACTTCCGCGATGGGCGTCCCGATGGAGCGATCGCGCTCCCTGGGCGCGGCGAGCTGGGCTCGCTCGATGCCGACCCCGAGACCGGGCGCGCCCTCATCGGCTTCTCGGGGTTCGTGCATGCGCCGGCGATGCACACGTGGACCGTGGGGGCTGGACAGCTCACGCGGCTGGCGCAGGTCGACTGCCCGGTCGATCTCTCGACGCTCGAGGTCTGGCAGGCCCGCGTTCCTTCGCGTGACGGAACGCTGGTGCCCGTCTCGCTGGTGGGTCGCCGCGACCTCGTCCGCGACGGCCGCGTCCCGGTGCTGCTGAACGCATACGGCGGCTTCAACGTGTCGCTGCTGCCGGGCTTCCAGCGCCATCCGCTCTACTGGGTCGAGCGCGGCTTCGTGTTCGCCGTCGCGAACCTGCGGGGAGGCGGCGAGTTCGGCGAGGACTGGCACCGCGCGGGCAACCTCGCGAACAAGGAGCGCGTCTTCGAGGACATGGAGGCGGTGATCCGCTGGCTCTCGAGCTCCGGACTCTCGCGGCCCGAACGGATCGCGATCACCGGCGGCAGCAACGGGGGCCTCCTCATGGGCGCGATGATCACGCGCGCGCCCGAGGCCTTCGCCGCGTCGGCCGCGTACGTGGGTCTCTACGACATGGTCCGCTACCACCGATTCCCCCCGGCCGAGTTGTGGGTGAGCGAGTACGGCTCGAGCGACGATGCGGCCCAGTTCGGGTGGCTCCAGGCCTACTCGCCCTACCACCGGGTGCTCGACGGGACCCGGTTCCCCGCGGTGCTGATCGAGACGGCCGATCACGACACGCGCGTGCATTGGGGGCACTCGACGAAGTTCGCTGCGCGCCTGCAGGAGGCCACCGGCGAGGCCGACCCGAGGGTGTGGTTCCATCGGGAGGCGCAGGTCGGGCACGGCGCGGGCACGCGGCTCTCGGACGTCGTGGCTCGCTATGCGCGCATGTACTCGTTCGTCGAGCATGCGCTCGAGGTCGACGACGTCGCAGCGCACGCGGCTGCGTCTGCCCCGGCCTCTGGGGCCACGGGCGGGTCGCCGTGACGTGGGCTCGCACCTGCCGGATTCCGGCCGCGCTCGACGAGGTCACGCACCGCAGCGGTGCCGAGGTCGAGCCGCAGTCCGTGGGCCTGTCGCGGCAGGGCGTGGAGTCCATCTGGCGTTCGGTCGAGGCGCTCTACCGCACCGGGACGCATCCCGGCCTCTCGCTGTGCGTGCTCAAGCGCGGGCAGGTCGTGCTCGAGCGTGCGCTGGGGCATCTGTCGGGCAACGGCCCGGACGAGGGCCCCGACGTCCCCCGGCGGCCTCTGAAGGCGGACTCCCCGTTCTGCGTGTTCTCGGTCAGCAAGGCCGTCACCGCGATGCTCGTGCATCACCTCGACGGGCAAGGCCTGCTGCACATCGATGATCCGGTCGCGGAGTACATTCCCGAGTTCGGCAAGCACGGGAAGGGGCGGGTCACGATCCGTCACGTGCTCACGCACCGCGCGGGGATCCCGTCGGTCGCCGGGGCCGCGAACGATCCCGACATGCTCGGGGACTGGGACCGGATCGTGCGGTTGCTGTGCGATGCGCGGCCCACGTTCGCCCCGGGTCGACGGCTCGCGTACCACGCCATCACGGGGGGATACGTGCTCGGCGAGATCGTCGCCCGGGTCACCGGCCGGGACCTGCGGCAGCTGGTGCGCTCCGAGATCGCCGATCCACTCGGGATGACCTGGTTCAACTACGGGGTGCGTCCCGACCAGGTGGGCGAGGTCGCGCGCAACGCGTTCACCGGGCCGCCCGTGCCGCCGGGGGTCTCTCATCTCGTGAGGCGCGCGCTCGGCGTGTCGTTCGCCGACGCGGTGGCCATCTCGAACGACCCCCGCTACCTCACCCCGATCGTCCCCTCCGGGAACCTCGTGGCGACCGCCGGGGAGATCGCCACGTTCTTCGAGGTCCTGCGGAACGACGGCACGCACCGGGGGATCGAGATCTTCGACCGTCGGACGGTCCGGCGTGCGCTCGCGGAGTCGAGCTACCTCGAGGTCGATCTGACGCTCGCCTTCCCGGTTCGTTACGGCCTGGGGCTGATGCTCGGGGCGGAGCACTTCAGCCTGTTCGGGCCGCGCTCCGCCGACGCGTTCGGGCACCTGGGGTTCATCCACGTGCTCGGATGGGCCGATCCTCGGCGGGAGACGTCGGTCGCGCTCTTGACGTCGGGCAAGCCCTTCGTGGGCGGGCATCTCGTGCGGCTCGTGGAACTGGTGCGCGCGATCGCCGCGCACACCGAGTGAGCGACACGGCGCGGGGGGGCCGTGCGGGGGCGGTCCCGGGGCACCTCGAGGAAGGCCCGGGAGCAGGCGCCCGTCCTTGACCGGGACCGCGCGCCGTGGGAGCCATCCGCGTGCCCGCAGGCGCACCCACTCCGTGCTCGCCATCCGCGGTGCACGGCCTCGAAAAGGCCCTCATGAATCAGCCCTTCCTGCCCGCCGCCCTCGAGTCTCTGCTGCGCGAGCGCATCCTCGTGCTCGATGGCGCGATGGGCACGATGATCCAGCGTCACCACCTCGAGGAGGCCGACTATCGGGGGGCCCGCTTCGCCGCGCACGGCGTGGACGTGAAGGGCAACAACGACCTGCTCTGCCTCACCCGACCGGAGCTCATCCGGCAGCTGCACTCGGAGTACTTCGCCGCCGGCAGCGACCTGGTCGAGACGAACACGTTCGCGTCCACGTCGATAGCCCAAGCGGACTACCAGCTCGAGCACCTCGCGTACGAGCTCAACGTGCGCAGCGCGGAGCTGGCCCTCGAAGCCGCGCACGAGTGGACGAAGAAGACCCCGGACCGCCCGCGCTACGTCGCCGGGGCCATCGGGCCGCTCAACCGGACGCTCTCGCTCTCGCCCGACGTCAACGACCCCGGCTATCGGGCCGTGACCTTCGCGCAGGTCAAGGCGGCGTACACCGAGCAGATCCGCGGCCTGCTCGATGGCGGCGTGCAGATCCTGCTGGTCGAGACGGTGTTCGACACGCTCAACTGCAAGGCCGCCCTCGTCGCGATCGAGGAGGTCTTCGAGGCCCGGGGCGTGCGCGTGCCCGTGATGATCTCGGTGACGATCACCGACCGGAGCGGGCGGACGCTGAGCGGGCAGACGGTGGATGCGTTCTGGACCTCGGTGGCGCACGCCCGGCCGATGAGCGTCGGCATCAACTGCGCGCTCGGCGCGTCCGAGATGCGCCCCTTCCTCGCCGAGCTCGCGCGCGCCGCGACGACGCGGATCAGCTGCTACCCCAACGCGGGCCTCCCCAACGCGTTCGGCGGCTACGACGAGGCCCCCGAGACGACTGGGCGGCTGCTCGCGGAGTTCGCGGAGGCGGGCTTCGTGAACATCGTCGGCGGCTGCTGCGGCACGACGCCGGATCACATCGCGGCCATCGCGAGGAGTGTCGCGAAGCTCCCGCCGCGGCGTCCTCCCGCGCCCGACCCGCTCTCGCGGTATGCCGGTCTCGAGACGTACACGATCCGGCCCGAGTCGAACTTCACGATGGTGGGCGAGCGGACGAACGTCACCGGCTCGCGGAAGTTCATGAACCTCATCAAGGGTGGGGACTACGGCAAGGCGCTGGAGGTCGCGCTCGACCAGGTCCGCGGCGGCGCGAACGTGCTCGATGTGAACATGGACGAGGGCATGCTCGAGTCGGCGGACGCCATGCGCCGCTTTCTCAACCTCGTGGCGGCCGAGCCCGAGATCGCGCGCCTGCCGATCATGATCGACTCCTCGAAGTTCGAGGTCATCGAGGCGGGCCTCGAGTGCGTGCAGGGCAAGTCGATCGTGAACTCCATCTCGCTCAAGGAGGGCGAGGAGAAGTTCATCGAGCAGGCCCGGATCTGCCGTCGGGCGGGCGCGGCCGTGGTCGTGATGGCCTTCGACGAGGGCGGGCAGGCCGAGACGGCCGACCACAAGGTCGCGATCGCCGAGCGCGCGCATCGGATCCTCACCGAGCAGGTCGGCTTCGCGTCGTCGGACATCGTCTTCGATCCGAACATCTTCGCCGTCGCCACGGGCATCGAGCAGCACAACCGCTACGCCATCGAGTTCATCGAGGCGGTGCGCCGCATCAAGGAGCGGCTGCCGGGTGTCAAGATCTCCGGGGGCGTGTCGAACCTGAGCTTCTCGTTCCGCGGCAACGACGTGGTGCGCGAGGCCATGCACTCGGCCTTCCTGTTCCACGCCACCCGCGCCGGCATGGACATGGGCATCGTCAACGCCGGCCAGCTGGTGGTGTACGACGACATCCCGAAGGATCTGCTCGAGCACGTCGAGGACGTCCTCTTCGATCGACGACCGGACGCGACCGAGCGGCTCGTGGTGCTCGCCGAGACGGTGCGGGGCGCAGGCAAGAAGCGCGAGCTCGATCTCGCGTGGCGCGAGCAGTCGGTCGAGAAGCGGCTCGAGCACGCGCTGGTGCACGGCATCGACGACTTCATCGAGGCCGACACCGAGGAGGCGCGCGCGAAGCTGCCGCGCCCGCTGGACGTGATCGAGGGACCGCTGATGACGGCCATGGGGGTCGTCGGGGACCTCTTCGGCGCCGGAAAGATGTTCCTGCCGCAGGTGGTCAAGAGCGCGCGCGCCATGAAGAAGGCCGTCGCGTATCTGACGCCCTTCATGGAGGAGGAAAAGCGTCGCACCGGGGTGGTGGGGCGTGGCCAGGGCCGGATCTTGCTCGCCACCGTCAAGGGCGACGTCCACGACATCGGCAAGAACATCGTCGGCGTGGTGCTCGGCTGCAACAACTACGAGGTCATCGACCTCGGGGTGATGGTGCCGGCCGACCGCATCCTCGATGCGGCACAGAAGGAAGGGGTCGACGTGCTCGGCCTGAGCGGGCTGATCACGCCGTCGCTCGACGAGATGGTCCACGTGGCCAGCGAGATGGAGCGGCGCGGGATGAACATCCCCCTGTTGATCGGCGGCGCGACGACGAGCCGGCAGCACACCGCCGTGAAGATCGCGCCGAAGTTCCAGCACCCGGTGGTGCACGTGCTCGACGCCTCGAGGGCCGTCAACGTCGTCAGCGCGCTGCTGTCCAAGGAGCAGAAGCCGGCCTTCGATCTCAAGAACCGCGATGAGCAGGATCGGATTCGCGCGGCCTTCGCGGGCGGGCCGCAGAAGCCGCTGGTCGGCTTCGAGCAGGCGAACGCGCTCCGGACGCCCATCGTCTGGCGAAGCGAAGACGTGGCCGTGCCCTCGTTCGTCGGTCGGAAGGTCATCGACGATCAGCCGCTCGAGGACCTCTTCCCCTACATCGACTGGACCTTCTTCTTCACGGCGTGGGAGCTGAACGGGCGCTTCCCGGAGATCCTCGAGCATCCGAAGTACGGCGCGGCGGCGCGCGACCTCTATGCCGAGGCGCGACCGCTGCTGGAGCGGTTGGCGCGCGAGCGGCAGATCCGGGCGCGCGGCGTCTACGGCATCTGGCCGGCGAACAGCGACGGGAACGACATCGTCCTGTTCACGGACGAGTCCCGGAGCGTCGAGCGGGCACGCTTCCCGATGCTGCGTCAGCAGCGGGCGCAGGACGGCGAGCCGCAGCGGTCGCTCGCCGACTTCGTGGCCCCTCTGGGGTCGGGCATCGCCGACCACGTCGGCGCCTTCGCGGTGACGGCCGGCATCGGGGCCGACGAGGTCGCGGCCCGGTTCCGTGCGCAGCACGACGACTACCGCGCGATCATGACGCAGGCGCTCGCGGACCGGCTGGCGGAGGCCTTCGCGGAGAAGCTGCACGAGGACGTGCGCAAGGCATGGGGCCACGGAGAGTCCGCCCCGCTCACCGCCGAGCAGCGGACGCGCGAGGAGTACCGAGGGATCCGCCCTGCGTTCGGCTATCCGGCATGCCCGGACCACACCGAGAAGGGCACCCTCTTCGAGCTGCTCGGGGCCGGCGACGTCGGCCTCGGCCTCACGGAGCACTTCGCCATGACCCCGCCGGCGAGCGTGAGCGGCCTCTACTTCGCGCACCCCGAGGCGCGGTACTTCTCGGTGGGGAAGATCGACCGAGTGCAGGTCGAAGACTACGCCCGTCGCAAGAAGGCTGCCCTCTCGTCGGCCGAGCGCTGGCTTGCGCCGCACCTCGGCTACGAGCCGCGCTGAGCGGCGTTTGCCTCCGACCGCGCCGAGGGGCGGGGATGGTGCCCGAGGCACGTCGCGCCGGACTGGCGCCGTCTCGCGGTCGTCGCGCATGATGTCCGCACCGCGAGGAATCGAACGGGATGAACACGACGATCGGAGTTGGAAGCAAGCTGGGCTCCTACCGGGTGCTGGCCAACCTGCGGGTCGGAGGCATGGCGACGCTGTTCCTCGCGCGTCGCGAGGGCGCGGCGGGCTTCGCGAAGCTCGTGGCGATCAAGGTCGTTCATCCGCACCTCGCGAGCGATCCCTCGTTCAACCAGATGTTCATCGACGAGGCGATGATCTCCGCGCGCGTGCAGCATCCGAACGTCGTGCACGTGGAGGAGCTCGGGGAGATCGAGGGGACGTATTTCCTCGCGATGGAGTACGTGCTCGGGGTGACGCTCTGGCAGCTCGTCCGAAACCTCGCCGAGCAGGATCGTCGGCTGGCGCCGGCGCTCGCCGTCCACATCGCCGCGCACATCGCCGATGGCTTGCACGCGGCGCACGAGACACGCGGGGAAGACGGGGCGGTGCTCGGTCTGGTGCACCGAGACGTCAGTCCGCAGAACGTGCTCGTGAGCACGGGCGGTCACGTGAAGGTCATCGACTTCGGGGTGGCGAAGTCGGCCGGCCGCGCGCAGGAGACGACCGCCGGGACGCTCAAGGGCAAGCTCGGGTACATGCCGCCCGAGCAGGCGTTCGGCCGCCCGATCGACCGACGGACGGACCTCTACGCGCTCGGCATCGTGCTCTGGGAGATGCTCGTCGGGCGACGGCTCTTTCGCGCGGAGAGCGAGTTCGCGTTGCTCGAGCTGGTGCGGCAGCCGCGCGTCGCTCCGCCGAGCACGCTGGCACCAGGGATCCCACCGGCCCTCGACGCGGTCGTGCTCCAGGCGCTCTGCCCGGAGCCGGACGGGCGTTTTGCGACGGCGGCGGCCCTGCGGACGGCGCTCTACGAGGCGTTCCCCGAGGCGCTCCGCGTCGATGCCGGTCAACTCGCAGGGCTGATCGGCAGCACGTGCGCGGCGTCGCTGGCTCAAGAGAAGGCGCTGATCGATCAGGCGGGCGGGGGCGGCGTCTCGCCGGTGGTGCCCGCGCCGCGGGCGGTCCTCGAGCTGACCGTCAGCGATTCGCAGATCCGCCTCGAGCCCGACGCGAGCGTCGTCGCGCTCGGGCCTTCGGCCTCGAGCCGGGGGGTCGCGGCGCTGCCGTCTGCGACGGGCCCCACGATGCCCGTGACCCGGGTGGCGGCATTCCACACGACCCCTTCGGATGAGCCCTCCGCGGGGCCGGGTGGGGCGGGTCCGGCGGCGGCCGCGTCGACCGGCGGAATGCAGTTCGCTCCGCCACCTCCCGTCGCTGCGCGGTCGGGATGGTTCGGCTCGACGCGGGGGCGCGCGGTGCTGGCGGGTCTCGCCGTGCTCGGCGCGGTCGGGGGCGTGGTCGCGGGCGTCGTCGTCGTTCGAGGCCGGTCGAGTCCGGCGGGCATCGTGGCGGTTCCCCTCGGCGATCCGAGCGACCCGGTCGGGGTGGTCGTCGCGCCCCCGGGTCGGAACCCGCTGGCCGTGGGGGCGGCTTCCCCGGATGCGGGGACCGTGGTGGCGGTCCCCTCGGCACCCGCGCCCGTCGCGGCTGCGCCCGCGGAGTCGCCGACGCCACCCGATGGTGTGGCCGTGACGTCCGCGCCTGCGTCCGCCGAAGGGTCGGCCGGTCCTGCTGCGGTGAGGGGCCCCGACCCCGCTCCGCGGAGCGGGGGATCGGGCCTCCCAGCGTCGTCCAGACCGCGCCATTCAGCCCCGCGTACGCCCCCGGGCGACGCGCCGATCGCGGACTCGTTCGACTGACCGGCGCGGAACGAGTCCGGCCGGGTTCGTCGGTGCCGAGTTCGTCGGTGCCGGGTTCGTCGGTGCCGGGTTCGTCGGAGCTTCCCTCAGGGCAGCACGATCGAGCCGGGCATCAAGGTGCCCTGGAACGAGGCGGGCTCGCCCGGGCTGCCGAGCACGACGCCGAGCACGACGCCGCCTGCGACCAGCGCGACTGCGCCCACGACGAGCCCGACGATGAGGGCCGTGTCGTCGTGAGGACCCTCGCTCGCGTCGTCGGACACGGTCATCCGGTAGCTCGGGGCGGCCTCGGTCGGCGGCGCGGCGACGCTCGCCACCGCAGGCACCGCCGCGGCCGCGTCCAGCACGACGCTCCGCTGCGCGCCTTCCGCGAGCGTGACCTCCTCGTGCGCGACCGAGGCTCCAGCGCGCGTGACGTCGACGGTGTGCGTGCCCGGGTTGACGTCCATCGCCAGCCCGAGCGTCGACGGGTTGAGGTCGGCGCCGTCGAGGGTGAGCCCGTCGTCCCCCTGGAGGGCCTCGACCGTCACGGTCAGATGCGCGAGGCGTGGCTGCAGGGCGTCGAGCGCCGTGCGGGCCTGTGCGCCGAAGCGTTCGGCGTCGCGGGGCTCGGCGGAGCCGAGGAAGCGGCGGTAGCCCTCGGTGGCCTCGACGAGGTGCCCGAGCTCCGCGTGCGCGCCGGCCAGGTTGAACAGCGTGACCGGTCGCGGCGACAGCGCGTACGAGCGGGTGAACGATGCGAGCGCGTCTTCCCACCGGTGCTCGCGGGCGGCGGTCACGCCCTCGGTGAACTGGCTCCGCGCGAGCGCCACCTCGCTGGCGGACCCCTGCGCACACGCGAAGGACGGGAACAGGAAGAGCAGGCCCGCCAGCGTCATCGCCGCGGTGAGTGGGGGGCAGGAGGGCAGGGTGGGGGAGTGGGTCACGTGGTCATCGATCGTGAGAATCAGCATGCGGGTCCCGCGATGCAGCCGAACGCAGGGGCGCACATGCACGGGCAGCGCCGGGGCGCGCCGGGAGTGCATGCGCCGCCCATGCAGAGGTCCCCGACCGTGCACATGTCGCCGTCGTTGCATGGGGTCCCGCTGATGGCACTTCGGGTCCCCGAGCAGCGCCCGGACTGACATTGATCCTCGAGGCTGCAGTCGTCGCCGTCGTCGCAGCGCGTGCCGGTGATGGCGGAGCGACCGGCGGTGCAGACGCCCATCGAGCACGTGTCGCCGACGGTGCACAGGTTGCCATCGTCGCAGGCCCCGGCGAGCAGCGGGATGTGCCGGCACGTCGTGGACACGCACTGGTCGGTGGTGCATTCGTTGCCGTCGTCGCAGTCGGCGGCCACCATGCATTCGGGCCTCACAATCACGCCTGAATCCCGGGCCAGCGGGCCGGAGTCCCGCGGCGTGGCGGCGTCCGATGCCCCAGCGTCGGTGCGGCCCGCGTCGACCGAGGTGCCCGCGTCGGCCGAGGTGCCCGCGTCGGTCGAGGTGCCCGCGTCGGTCGAGGTGCCCGCATCCATAGGGATTCCGGCGTCCTGGCGGGGTCGGTGGGGCGGGGTCGTGCCGTCGAACACGGGCAGCGTCGCGGGGTCCACGTCGGGGGCTGCGCACGCGCCCTCGGCCGTGCACCGGTCGGCGCACGCGGTGGGCGCGTTGCAGCCCCCGAGGAGCCAGAGCAGCAAGAGCCGGCGCTCGCCCTGCACGAACTGGGTGCGCACTTCGGTTCGGGCCACCGCGGCGCCGCGCGCGTAGCCGGTCGCCACGACCGTCACGGGGGGGCTGCCGGTCGCCGCGCGGACGCCGAGCGTGACGGGCAGGTCGGTCGGTGAGGAGACGGGGCCCGAGGCCGTCTGATCGCCAGCGGGTCCCGTGACTGAGACCTCGATCCGGTCGAGGAACAGGTCGGTGTCCACGGCCACCACGAGCTCGGTGGAGGGAGGAGCCGCACAGGCGGCCATCAGGCCGAGAACACCGACGAGCGGTGCGAAGCGAAGGTGCATGGAGGCGATGCTAGCCGATCTGCCCGGGGTGTGGAAACGTTGGAGGCGCCACTTCCCGTCGGTGGCGCTGACCTCAGACCTCCCAGCCGGAGCCATGGTCCCGTCCCCGACGACAGAAGATACCGCCTCGCCTCGGTCGCTCGAGTCCCTCGAGCGTCGCCTTCGGCCGCTGCGGAGCGCGCTCGTGCGCCACCCGGTGCACGCGCACCTGACGACTTTGAACGACGTGCGCTGCTTCATGGAGCACCACGTCTTCGCGGTCTGGGACTTCATGTCCCTGGTCAAGAGCCTGCAGCAGCGCCTCACCTGCACGGCCGTGCCCTGGGTGCCGCGCGGCGATGCGGTCGCGCGGCGACTGATGAACGAGATCGTGCTCGGCGAGGAGAGTGACGACGCCTCGATGGTCGAGGGAGGGTACGCGAGTCATTTCGACCTCTACCGGGCGTCGATGCGCGAATGCGGGGCGCGCACGGCGTCCATCGACGCCTTCATCGAGCGGGTCGGCGCGGGTGGACCCGTGGCGGCATCTCTCCTCGCGGTGAATGCGCCGAGGCCTTCGCAAGACTTCGTCCGCCGCACGTTCGACATCCTCGCGACCGATTCTCTTCCGCGCATCGCGGCGGCGTTCACGCTCGGCCGGGAGGACATCATCCCGGACATGTTCGTGCGCCTCGTGGCGGGACTCTCGGCGGAGCACGGCGGCGTCCTCTCGGGATTTCACGACTACCTCGAGCGTCACATCCGGCTCGACGGAGAACGACACGGGCCCATGGCGGCGCGCTTGCTCTCGTCGATCTGCGGGGACGACGCGACGGCGTGGGAGGAGGCTTCGCGCGGCGCGGTGCTGGCCCTGGAGGCCCGGCTTGCCCTCTGGGACGGGGTGGTCGCGGCGGTCGAGGCCCGCTCGCGCTGAGGGTCGGGCATTCGGTCGGCTGCGGCCGGGCGTCGCTGACTGCGGGCCGGATGGCCCTGCGCGCCCCATCACGGGTGTACCGATCCACGGAAGAGGATCGGTTATGCTCGCGCCATGACTCTGAATCTCGACGCGCGCGGCGGCCAAGGCGGGCTTGATCGGGGCGGACGGCTCCCTTCGGCGCTCGTCGTCGTGTTCTGTGTCGCGCTCGGGACATCGGGCTGCCTCGGGAGCGCGGGCCCCGAAGCGGGGGTCGTCGAGGAGGCGCTCGGCGCCTGCCTGAACACGGAGATCGCGTGCACGGTGGATGCCGACTGCGCGCGCGCGTGCGGCGTCGGTACGTGCGAGGCGGGTCTCGGCAACCGATGCCGGATCTGTGCGCAGGACGCCGGGACCCCGTGCCGGGCCGGCGCCGGGGCGTGCGACGTGCCCGAGGTGTGTGACGGAGTGCGGTACGAGTGTCCGGCCGACGGGTTCGCCGCGGCCACGACGGAGTGTCGCGTCGCGTCGGGCGCGTGCGATGTCGCCGAGCGCTGCACGGGCGCGTCGGCCGCGTGTCCCGCGGACGGGTTCAGCGCTGCCGGCAGTGTGTGTCGCGCGGCGGCGGGGGCGTGCGACGTGGCCGAGACGTGCAGCGGCACCGCCGCCGCATGTCCGGCCCTGGACGCGCGTCAGGCCGCGGGCGTCGTGTGCCGTGCGGCGGTCGCGGGGGGATGTGACGTCGCGGAGGCGTGCGACGGGGCGGCGGCGGCCTGTCCGGCCGACGGCTTCGTGGCGGCGGGCACGGAGTGTCGCGCGTCCGCGGGTCCTTGCGACCGCGCGGACGTCTGCACCGGCACCAGCACCGCGTGCGCGGACGCACGGCAGACGGCCGGGACCGTGTGCCGGTCGAGCGCAGGCCCGTGCGACCTTCAGGAGGTCTGCAACGGGACGCTCACGACCTGCCCTGCGGATGCGTTCTCGAGCGCCGCTGTGGTCTGCCGCGCGAGCACCGGACCTTGTGACCGGGCCGACCAGTGCACCGGCACCTCGGCGGCATGCACCGCTGACGTCCTCGAACCCACCACGACGGTGTGCCGCGCCGCGGGGGGCGCGTGCGACGTCGCAGAGCGCTGCTCCGGAACGGCCGTGACCTGCCCCGCCGACGTGCTGCTCGGCGCTGGCACGACGTGCCGCGCGCTCGCCGGGACGTGCGACGTCGCGGCCGAGACCTGCAGCGGGACGGCGGCGGCGTGCCCCGCCGACATGTTGCTCGCCGCTGGCACCGTGTGCCGCGCGGCGGCTCCGGGCGGCTGCGATCGCCAGGAGACGTGCACAGGCACGCTCGGCGCTTGCCCGGTCGACACGTTCCTGCCGGCGACGACCGTCTGCCGCGCGGGCACGGCGCCCTGCGATGCGGCGGAGACTTGCCCGGGGACGGGGCCGCTCTGTCCGGCCGACGCCCTCGCGGTGGCGGGGACCACGTGCCGCGCGGCGACGGATCTCTGCGATCTTCCGGAGACCTGCTCGGGCACGGACACCACGTGTCCCGCGGCCACGTCCGCGGTGCGCCCCGGGGGCTTCGTGTGCCGCGCAGCCGTCGCCGGCGGGTGTGACCTCGCGGAGGTGTGCGACGGGATGGCGTCGTCCTGCCCGGCGAACATCTTGCAGCCTCCGGGGACCGTGTGTCGGGCCGCCGTCGCCGGCGGTTGTGACGTCGCCGAGTCGTGCACCGGCGCGAGCACGACGTGCCCGCCGAACGCGTTTGCGGGGCCGGGCACGGTGTGTCGCGCGGCGCTCGGTCCTTGCGACCGTCCGGAATCGTGCACGGGCACGCTCGGCACGTGCCCGGCCAACACGCGCTTCCCCCCGGGCACGGTGTGCCGGGCCTCGGCGGGCGCCTGCGACGTCGCCGAATCGTGCGCGGGCACGGTCGACACGTGCCCTGCCGATGCCTTCCTCGCGGCGGGCGCGCTGTGTCGCGCTGCTTCGGGCACCTGCGACCAGCAAGAAGTCTGCGCCGGCGGGACGGCCGCGTGCCCGGGGGACGCGCTCTTGCCGGCAGGCGCGCTCTGCCGCGGGACGGCGGGCCCCTGCGACGCGCTCGAGCTCTGCACCGGCACGGTGCCCGCATGCCCCGTCGATGCGTTCGCGGCGGCAGGCACGTCGTGCCGCCCCGCCGCGGGGCCGTGTGATCTCTCGGAGTCCTGCAGCGGTGGCGGCGTCGCGTGCCCCGCGAACGCGTTCGTGGCCGCAGGCAGCGTGTGCCGCGCCGCCACGGGGTCGTGCGATCCGGCGGAGTCCTGCGGAGGCGCGAGCGCGTCGTGCCCCGCCGACGCGTCGGCGGTCGACGGCACGGCTTGCGACCCGGACGGTGACGTGTGCAACGGCTCGCTCGCGTGCATGTCCGGCGCGTGCCGCGGGGCGGGGGTCCCCCTCGACTGCGACGACGGCAATCCATGCACGGCCGACAGCTGCGACCCGGTGGCGGGCTGCCGCCACACGCCGACCGCCACGGGCATGACCTGTGACGATGGGCGCTACTGCACGGTCGGCGACACCTGTCGCGCGGGCTCCTGCACCGGCGATCCGAGGGATTGCGGTGCCGCGTCGGAGGCGTGCCTCGTGGTCGAGTGCGATGAGTCGACGGATCGCTGCCGCGAGGCGCCGAACCCGGACGGCACGGCGTGCGTGGACCGCAACATCAAGCCCCACATGATGGTCATCCTCGACAACAGCGGGACCATGAGCGCCGCGAGCGGTGCGGGCATGAACTCCTGCGGTCGGGAGCGCACCCGCATCTCGGACGCCAAGTGCGTGCTCTCCACGGTCGTCGGCAGCTACGGCGACATCGTGTTCGGACTCGAGCGCTTCACGCAGACGACCTCGGGCTCGTGCGGGGGAACGTGTCCGGCCGCGTGCGGGGGCGGGACGTGCCCGACGACGTGCTCGAGCTGCAGCGCCCTCAGCTTGAACTGCAGCAGCTGCGACCCCTCCGCTGCGAGCGGCGCGGCCGGCGGCTGCCCTGCGGTCGGCGGCACGGCCGCGCAGGGCGAGATCCTCGCGCCGCTCGTCGACGACAACCAAGCGAGCATCCTCCGCTGGGTGGACAACCGATGCGACTCCTGCTCGCGCGTGGGCACCAACCCCGAGCTCGCCGCGAGCCTCGACGTGTTCACGCCGCTGGCGGGCTCTCTGCGTGCAGCGCGGCGCTACTACGAGGGGACGGATCCGTCGTACCCCTCGCCGATCGATCCTGCGCGCACGTGCACGCCGTACTACGTGGTGCTGATCACCGACGGCACGGAGGCGTGCACCACGTACGCCGACGCGGTGGCGGCGGCGCGCGAGCTGCGCACGACGCGCGTGGGCGCCGCGACCTTCGACGTGCGCACGTACACGATCGGCGTGGGCATCGCGCCGGGCTCGTTCAACGCGGCGCGCCTCGGCGAGATCGCCGCCGCGGGCGGCACGACGCCGTTCTTCGCGAGCGACGAGGACGCGCTCTCGCTCGCGTTCTCTCGCATCCTCGAGGACTCGCTGCTGGTCGAGCTCTGCAACGGCACCGACGACGACTGCGACAGCCGGGTCGACGAGGGCTACACGCTCTACTGCAACCGTCCCGAAGGCGTGACCGTGCCCTCGCTCTGCGCCGACCCCGGTGACCCGTGCGATGGAGCGGACGACAACTGCGCCGCCGGAACGGCCGACGAGGTGCGCAACGCGTGCGGCGTGTGCGGCCCGCTGCCGCTCGAGGTCTGCGATCGACTCGACAACGATTGCGATGGTCGCATCGACGAGCCGCCCGCGGACTGTTCGTGCATCGCGGAGCCCGAGCTGTGCGACGGCCGCGACAACGACTGTGACGGGGTCGTCGACGATGGCCTGGCCCGCCCGTGCGGCTCGGACGTCGGCGCGTGCACGCGCGGGACGCAGGTCTGCGTGGCGGGCGCGTGGGCCGCGTGCTCGGGGGCCGTCCCCGGTCTCGAGGTCTGCGACGGGGTGGACAACGACTGCGACGGTGTCATCGACGGGCTCAGCCGGCCGTGCGGCGCGGACCCCGTCGGGATCTGCACCCGCGGCATCGAGGTGTGCGTCGCCGGCGCCTTCGGGGCGTGCACCGGGGGCGTCTCCCCGGGCGCGGAGTTCTGCGACGGCCTCGACAACGACTGCGACGGAGCCGTGGACGAGACGGACCCCGGGCTCGGCGCGGTGTGCGAGACGACGTGCGGCACCGGAGAGATCCGCTGCGTGGACGGCGGGCTCGCGTGCGTGGCCGGGGGTGGCTCGGCGATGGCCGAGGTCTGCAACGGCTACGACGAGGACTGCGACGGTCGGGTCGACGAGTCCGTGACCCTCGGCGGGCCCTGTGACGGCGGCGGCCTCCTCTGCGTGCCGGGCATGGAGCGATGCGTCGACGGAGCGGTCGAGTGCATCGGCGGGTCGGCGCCGGAGCCGGAGGTCTGCGACTGCCGCGACAACGATTGCGACGATGTCGTCGACGACGGCGCCACGTGCGCGGGCGATGGGGCGCGGTGTCTTGCGTCGCCGCACTGCGGTTGCGCCGTCCCGTGCACGACGGAGGAGTTCCCGTGCGCCCTGGGGTTCCGGTGCACCGGCTCGGACGAGCCCGTGCCCGGCTTCTGCGTGCGTGATGCGTGCGCCGGGGTGCGGTGCGATCCGCAGCCCGACGGGGGTCGAACGGTGTGTCGAGAGGGCACGTGCGTGCCGGTCTGCGACACGATCACCTGCCCGTCGCCGCTCGTGTGCGATCCGCGCGCGGGGTTCTGTGCGTCGGACGATTGCTACGCGTTCCCCGATCGATGCCCGTCGGGCAGCGTGTGCGTCGCAGGCGAGTGCGAGGCCGACGCGTGCGCGGGCGTGGCGTGCCCGGAGGCCGACCAGTTCTGCCGCGACGGGACCTGCGTCGGGAGCTGCGCGGGGGTGGACTGCGCGCCGGGGGAGCGCTGCGAGGATGGGGCCTGCGTCGCCGATCTCTGCGCCGGGGTCGATTGCCCGGGTGAGCTCTGCGACCGTGCGACCGGGACCTGTGTGCCGGACCTCTGCTCAGGCGCGGTGCCGTGTCCGGACAACACGGTGTGCGAGGCCGGGACCGGCCGGTGCGTGAGGGACCCCTGCCTCGGCGTGGCGTGCCCCGCGGGGGCCGTCTGCGATGCGGGCGACTGCGTGTCGGCGGAGGCGACGATGGACGCGGGCGTGTCCCCGGGCGAGGCGCCGGGGCGGCGTGTGCTCGCGGCGGGCGGGGGAGGCTGTGTGTGCAGGATCGGCGTCGGCGGAGCGTCGGGGCGCGGAGCGGCGTGGCTGTCGGTCCTGCTCGCAGGGCTCGTGATGGCGCGCCGGCGTCGCGTCGGGACGCGGAACGGAGCGGGCCGATGAGCGCGCGGTGGATGCGATGGTGCCGAGCCTGGCCGTGGGCGGCCCTGCGGAGGGCGGCCCTGCTGAGGGCGGCCCTGCTGAGG
>CAIKNO010000058.1 GCA_903828805.1 uncultured Sandaracinus sp.
CGTCTGCGCGCGCTGCGTCGGCGGGAGCGCGGGCTGCCCGTGCGCACCGGGACCGCGGGGCGCCATCGTGGGCGCGCGCATCGGGGTGGGGCCGGGCGCGTCGGGGACGCGGCCATCGGCGCCGACGGCGGGGAGGTTGGCCCCCGTAGGCCGACGGCCCGCGAGGGGGAGCGGCGACGACGATGGAGCGCCCGCCTGCGCGCCGCCCGGGAGGCGGATCTCGGTCTTGCCCTCTTCGTCGTCGTCGTCGAAAGAGGGCAGGGTGAGGGGGGCCACGGGCGCCGAAGGGCTCGACGGGTCGGCGCCCGCGACGATGACGCCCGACGGCGGCGTGTAGGTCGGCGCGGCCTCCATGATGGAGGCGACGCCCGACGAAGGCGTGGCGTACTGCGGGGCGCTGGCGCGCGACGGCTGCGTCATCGAGGGCGCCGCGCCGGTGGGCGACGAGAAGTGCGCGATGGCGTCGATCTGCGCGTCGTGGGCGGCCTGGAGGAGCGCGTCGCGCATCTCGAGGGCCGACTGGTAACGCCGCGTGGGGTCTTTCAGCAGGGCGCGCGCGATGAACGACTCGATGGCCTGGGGAAACTCGACGCCCGCTGCCTGCGAGAGGGTGAGCGCGGGCTTCTCGAGCACCGCCTGCAGGAGCTGCACGGTGTCTTCGGCGTCGATGGGGCGCTTCGCCGTGAACATGAGAAACAGCGAAACGCCCGCGGAGTAGAGGTCGATGCGCGGGTCGTTGCCCTTCACCGCGCCGCGAATCTGCTCGGGCGCCATGTACGCGAGCGTGCCCAGCGTCTGGCCTGCGCGGGTGAGCTCCTGCGACGAGGCCTCGGCGAGCTTCGAGATGCCGAAGTCGAGGATCTTGAGCTTCTCGGCCCCGCCCGTGAGCTTCTCGATGAAGAGGTTGGCAGGCTTGAGGTCGCGGTGAATCACGCCGTTCTCGTGCGCCGCGGCGAGGCCCTCGCAGAGCTGACGCCCGAGGATCATCGCGCGCTGCAGCGGCAGGCGGCCGCTGCGCAGGGCCTGCTGCACCGTCTGCCCCTCGAGGTACTCCATCACGAGCACGAGGGTGCCGCTCTCGTCGGTGCCGAGGTCGTAGATGGCCACCACGTGGTCGCTGCGGATGCGCCCCGCGGCGCGCGCCTCACGGCGGAAGCGCTCGACGTAGCTCGGGTCGCTCGAGATCTCGGGGTCGAGGATCTTGAGCGCGACGAGGCGCTCGGTCTCCTGGTTCTTGGCGAGGTACACCGTCGCCATGCCCCCGCGGCCGATCACCTTCTGCACGGTGTACCGGCCCATGACGACGGAGCCGGGGTTCAGCGAACGAAGGTTCTGGTGGTTGCCACCCGCGTCGGCCCCCTGGGCTCGGAGCATCGAGGTGGTAGGGCGAGGCTTGTAGAGATTTGCGGCCACGGCGCGACTCTACCACCCGAACTGAAACCACAACATAGTCTCCATGCGACCTCGGGGCGTCGTATTTCGGACCCAAGCTTCGATGGAATTGCAGACTCGGAGCGGCGGCCGCGCGGGGCTCAGGTCTGGTCGACGATGACGATCTCGCGGGCCACCGTGGCCGCGGGCGAGGTCTCGATGCCGGGCGACGCAGTGACCGTCGCCTCGAGGCGAAAGCGCCTTCCCACAACGGTCGCGGGGTTGTTCACCGTCGTCAGAATGACGAGCTGCGCGCTGCTGGTCTCCCACCCCGCGGAGGTGCGAAGGAGGCCGCGGCCCTCGGTGAGGTGGATGCGGTCGTTGGGGTCGTTGACCACCGCGCCGCCCTCGGCGGGCGTTACGCGGAAGCGGATGTAGACGTCGGGCCCCAGCGTGTCGAAGCGCACGCGACCGAACAGGTGGTAGCCGCCCTGCGGGCCGTGGATGAGCTCGACGCTCGTGCCCGCGGTCGCCAGCGACTCCCACGCGAGCTGACCGGTGCCGAGGTCGATGCGAACGCCCGGCGACGGAGCGTCGCCCGCGTCCGTCGAGGCATCGAGTGCGGGCGACGGGCTCGCGCATCGCGCGAGGGCCAGCACGAGCGGAACAACTGCGAGCGCCGGACGGTTCACGAAAGCCACTCTACCACCTGAGGTTCGGCCGCGCGCGGGGCCTTCGACGGGGGGGCGCGGCGGTGTTGACCGGGCGGCTTACCGCGTGTTAGCAGCGCCGCTCACGTCCGCGGACCGTACCGCGAGGCAGCGCCCCTCCGCAGCGGTTTTTCGCGCACGACCCGATCACCACCAACGACCCGCGAGCATCTCTTCTCCCCCTACGCGGGCCGTACGAAACACTCCCCCAGAGCACCGATGATCCCCACCGACCTGTCCCCGTTGCACGCCCTCCAAGGGCGCTCGTTCGTGCACCTCATCGCGCAGGTGGGGCCCTCGCAGAGCTCCGGCCCCGCGCCCGGTGGGCATCCCGGCGCGCCCGGCGCCGGCGGCGCCGCTTCGCCCCTCGGGAGCATGCTCCCGCTGCTGCTCTTCGGCGTGATCTTCTACCTGATGGTCTTTCGCCCGATGAGCAAGCAGCGCAAGGACCAGGAGGAGCTCAACAAGTCGCTCCGCAAGGGCGACCGCGTGGTGACGCGCGGCGGGGTGATCGGCACGGTGACGGGCATCGACGACCACGAGGTTGTTCTCGAGGTCGCGGAGAAGGTGCGCATGAAGTTCACGCGCGCCTCGGTCGAACAGAAGTATGAGCGCCCCGCGGACAAGACCGCGGAGACGCCGACGGCCACGGCCGAGAAGAAGTAAGAGGAGCGAGCTTCGATGAACCGTGGCTGGTACTGGCGGCTCGGTCTCGTGCTGGCGTCCCTCGTGGCGTCGTTCGTGATCATCTGGCCGAACATTCCGCAGATCGCGACCCCGTGGGCGAAGGCCAACATCCCCTTTCGCCTCAACGAAGGGCTCGACATCCAGGGCGGCGCTCGCCTCTCGTACGACGTACAGATCGGACAGGCGATCGCCGAGCGTCGCAACCGTCAGATCGAAGACGTGCGCGAGCAGCTCGCCCGCGATTTTCGCATCCACCGCGGGCAGGATCGCCTCACGCCCGACGAGGTCACCCAGCTCGCGCAGAAGGTGACGCTGGCTGCGCTGCCCAACAACCGACAGTTTACGGCGCGCTTCCGTGACGCCAACGACACGTCGAAGATCACCAGCGATTTCCTGAGCCGCCGCGGCCTCGTCCGCTTGAGCTCGTCGGGCAGCACCGTGACGCTCGGCCTCCTTTCAGCCATACAAGCATTTGAGTCGCTGCATTTATCCACAGGCGCCTATTCCATGTTTGACCCCCTAACCTGTGCCCCAAATGCAGGCGGCGAAGGCGGCGAAGGCGGAGGC
>CAIKNO010000059.1 GCA_903828805.1 uncultured Sandaracinus sp.
CCGCCGCCCGCATCGACACCGCCGCCCGCATCGACACCGCCGCCCGCATCGACACCGCCGCCCGCGTCGAGCGCGACAAGACCGGCATCGTCGGGCCCCGCCCCCGCATCCGCGCCCCCGCCGCCGTCCGTGTCCGGAACGACCCCTCCATCCACGCCCGCGTCCCGAAGTTCGCCCGCGTCGGGGCCTGCATCGAACACCTCGCCGCCGTCGTCCGCTGGCTCCGCGCCCGCGTCGGACACCCCGGCGTCGATCCCGGCAGGCACCCCCGTCCACGGATCGAGCGCATCGCGCCGACGCAGCGCGCAGCCCGACTCACCGCAGCTCTCTCCCGCGGCGCACATCACGCCTTCGCAGCGCTGCAACAGGAACAACCGCAACGCCCGCGTCTCGCCGCGCACGAGGGTCACGTCCGCCTCGGCGCGCACGACCTCCACCGCGCCGAGATAGCCCACGGCCGCCACCTGGACCGGACCCAGCGCGTCGGACGCCGGGAGCACCCCCACGGTGAGCGGGAGGCCGCTCCGATCGGCGAGCGCTTCTTCTTCCCGGTCGAGGGTCCCCGCCGGACCGCGGACCTCGACCCGGACGCGATCGATCCCGCTGGGCACCGCGAAGTCCGTGTCGACGACGACGACGAGCTGGGTGAGGGGCGTGGCGCACGACGCGAGCCACACCGCGAGGCCCGCAGCGGCGAGGGCAGCGAGCGCAGCCGGCGGAGACGTTCGACGGTTCACCCTGCGAGCCTCACGTCAACCGCGCGACGGATCAAGCCCTGTTCGTCTATCCTCCCGGTCTTCCATGTGGAGTCCCGGGAACATCGTCGGCGGTCATCGGATCGTCGCGCGCCTTCGCAGCGGGGGGATGGCCTCGCTGTTCCTGGCGCAGGCGCGAGGGGCCTCCGGCTTCTCGAGACACGTCGCCATCAAGGTCGTGCACGACCACCTCGCGACCGACCCGGTGCTCGTCCAGATGTTCGTCGACGAGGCCCGCCTCCAGGCGCGGATCCATCATCCGAACGTCGTGCACGTCGAGCAGTTCGGCGAGGCCAGCGGCGCGCACTTCCTCGTGATGGAGTACGTCCATGGCTGTTCGCTCGGGCAGTTGATCGCGGCCGCGGGAAAGGCGGGCGCCCGCCTCGCCCCGGAGCTCGCGGTGTTCATCGCGATGCAGACGCTGGCGGGGCTCCATGCGGCCCACGACGTCCGCGGCGACGACGGCGAAGCCCTCGGCGTCGTGCACCGCGACATCAGTCCCGACAACATCCTCATCTCCCGCGACGGGCACGTGAAGCTCATCGATTTCGGCGTCGCGAAGGCCCGGGGACTCACCGCCCAGGGGACGGGCACGTCCCTGCGCGGCAAGGTCCGCTACATGGCCCCCGAGCAGGCCACCGGACGCTCGGTCGATCGCCGCACGGACGTGTACGCACTCGGCACGGTGCTCTGGGAAATGCTCACGATGCGACGGCGCTTCGACGGGGAGGGAGAGCTCGCGGTGCTCGAGCAGGTCCGCGCCCCCACGCCCATCGCCCCGAGCGCCTTCGAGCCGTCCCTGCCGCGAGGGATCGACGCGGTGCTCCTTCGCGCGACCGCCGCCGACCCCGAGGGGCGACCGGCCTCCGCGCAGGAGCTGCGGCGCGCGTTGCTCGAGGCGGTCCCCGGTGTCGCCCACGCCGAGCCAGAGCATCTGGCGTCGGTCGTCGAGGCGCTCGTCGGCGCCGAGCTCGACCGCCAGCTCGAGAAGCTGCGCGCCTCGGCCGGGGTGGTCTGGAGCGGCAGCGGCGCAGCCCCGCATGACGCGTGGAGCCGGTCCCTGCTGCTCCCCTCGTCGAACCGCGACGGCACCGCGTCACCCGCGGTCGGGACCCACCCCGGGTCGGGCGCGACCCGCAGCTCGCCGTTCGGCCCGCTGACGCCTCCGGCCCAGCCCCGAGGTCCGTCGATCGAGGCGGCCGACGGCGAACCGACGAACCCCGGCACCGCGCTCGGACGACGCGTCCTTCAGCGGCGGCTCGCCGGCGGGGCCGCCGTCGCGGCCGTGCTCCTGGGTGCGGCGGTCGGGGCCACGTGGCTCGCGCGGGGGTCCGCCGAACGCGAGGCCGGCAGGACGGACACCGACAACGCTGGCGGTCCGGACGAGCCCGAGGCCCCTCCGATCGCCGCCGCCCCCGAGGAGCTCCAGGCAGGCCCCGCGCGCGCCACGGCCCCTTCGATCGTGTCCACCGACGCCGGCCTTGCCGCGGAGCCCCCGACCCCGACGGTGGCCGAGCCAACCGCGGTGCCGCGCGCGCCGGAGGTTCGGCGCGGGGCGACGGTGACGTCTCCGCGTGCGGCTCCGCGTGCGGCTCCGCGTGCGGCTCCGGAAGGGCGACGTGCGACCGAACGAGGGCCCGCGGCCGGCGCCGACCCGTTCACCACCGAGTTCTGACGTGGACGCCCGGGCGGGCCCCGGTGTAGCGTCGGGGCATGCGCTCGATCGACGCGCGGCTGCGGTTCCCGGCGATGCACGCAGCGGCGTGGGCGCTCGGCTGCCTGCTCGTGTGGGCCCCACCGGCCGCCGCCCAGTCCGCGCCCGAGCTGGCCGCTGCCCGGGCCCTCTTCGAGCAGGGGGTGGCCGCGACGCGCGAAGGACGCTGGGACGACGCGGGCGCGGCGTTCGAGCGAAGCTACGCCATCGCCGCGCGGCCGAGCACGCTGCTCAACCTCGCGGGGGTGCAGGCGCGCCGGGGACGGCTCGTGGAGGCCTCGGAGGCCTACCGACGGGTGCTCACCGATGCGGAGCGCGGCGAGCGCGGCCAGCGGCTTCGCGACCAGGCGACGACCGAGCTCGAAGGGCTGCTGCCCCGGCTCGCGCACGTCACGATCCGGCTGCGGGAGCCGGCGCGGCCCGGGGACGCATTCCTGCTCGACGACGCGCCGCTGAACGCCGCGCTCGTCGGCATCGACACGCCCATGGACCCGGGGGACCACGTGGTCGTGCTGCTGCGCGAGGGCGCGCCGGCGGGCCGGGCGTCCTTCACGGCCGAGGAAGGACGCCGTGCGGACGTGCTCCTCGCAGCCTCCGCGCCTGCCGTCGCCGTGGCGATCCCTCCGGTGGTCGCCCCCGAGACGCTCCCCGCGTCGGTCGCGATCCCCGCGGACGCCGCCGGCAGCGACGTCGGCGTCGAACCGTGGGTGTGGGCCGTCGTGGGAGTCGCCGCCGCCGGGGCCATCGCGGGCGCCGTCGCCGGAGGCGTGCTCGCGAGCACCCCGTCGATGGAGCCTCATCAGGGCAACCTGGGAGACGGCCAGCTCCGCTTCTGAGCCGACACGCGCGGCCGCACGAGGCGCGGCGTCGCGGCGTCATCCCCGCGGCCGCGCGCCGCTCGAAGCGGACGCGTACTTCACGAGCAGCACGTCGCCGTCGAACGCACCGGACTGCTGCTCGAGTTCGTCCTGCATCACCGCGAGCACGCGCTCGGGCGAGAGCCCACCGGTGCCCGCGCCGACGAGGGGGAACGCGACCGACCGGAATCCCGACGCGCGGGCCACCGTGAGCGCACTCCGGACGGACGCACGGATCGCACCCTCCGACGAGCGCCACGTGAGGTCGATGCCGGCGACGTGGATGATCCCGGCGTGGGGCAGCCTCCCGGCGCCGGTGAGGACCGCACCCCCGAGCGGGATCGGCCCATGGCGTGACACCTCGCGAAACGGGGCGAAGCCGGCGCGCCGCTTGATGGCCCCCGACACGCCCTGCGGCACGAGCAGCCACCACGGGACGATGTTGCGATTCCACGCGTTGACGATCGCATCGACGCGCTGATCGAGCAGGTCACCTTCGACGACGCGGACCTTCATCCCGTCAAACAGCATACGCCGTCGACCGCGCTCCGCGACGTCGGGCCGCGGGCACCTAGACCCACGACCGCGTCGGCGCGCCTCGACGAGGAGGCCC
>CAIKNO010000060.1 GCA_903828805.1 uncultured Sandaracinus sp.
CGCCCCTGCGACAGGCCCCGGAATTCCGCCGCGCGCGCACCCCGCCGGAACTCGTCGTCCGCGATGGACGGCCGCACCGCCCCCGGCGTTCCGTCGAGCTCGACGTCGACGAGGTCGAACTCCACCCCTGGCACGAGGTCCGTCCGCACGTCGACCGCCAGCTCGAGGCCGGGCGCGCAGCCCGACAGCACCGCGAGCCACACCTGGAATCCGAGCATCAGCCTCATCGCGCCCCACCCTGACGGTGGACGCCCGAGCGTGTCAACACGCGGGATGTCGGAGGGGATGCCGCCGGAACGCAGGTGGCCACGCGTGGGGTCGAGGTGAAGCGCCCGCTCGTCTTCAGCGACGGCAGCCGATCCGCTCGGTCGCGATGACGACATCGTCGTAGAGCACGGTCTGCGCGTCCGAGACGGTGAGGCCCCGCGCCTCGAGCTCCGCGCGCTTGCTGACGCTGCTGTCGCGCTCGTCATACGCGTCGAGCACGAACGCCTTGAACTGCACGTCCGCGCTCGACCGGAAGTCGAAGCCCTCGAAGGGTGTGGGCGGCGTGCACGCCGAGAAGGAGCAGCCTCCGGCGTGGAACCGGTCTCGGAGCCAAGTGCCATCGGGCGAGCCCTCACGGTAGTCGCCGACCGGTTCGTCATCGATCCAGAACGCGAGACGTCCATCGCTCGCGCCGACGGTGTTCGCTTGCGCGAACATCTCGATGCAGAACCAGCGGTCGCGCGGAAATGGGGACTGCCCCGGCGGCTCGAAGGTGTTGCCGTAGTAGTAGGTCGTTCCTTGGTCTCCGGCGCAACCGGGCGTCGCGCTGCCGTCGTTGCAGCGACCCGATCGCATCCGATGCCAGTACGTGTAGAAGTTGAACTGGTCGTCGAGGTCCGCATCGAAGTCGAACCAGAAGCCGTCCGTTCCCGCAGGCACGGTGTTGGCGAGCCCGCTCGACTCCCAGCCCGGCGCGCCCGCCGACATGCGCACCCAGTGGTGAGGATTGGGCGCGATCTCCGGGAACCGCGCATGAAAGCGCCAGTAGACCGCGTCGACCGGCCTGTGCTCGATGCGGGCTTGCGACGAGATGTACATGTCCGCCGCGAGGTCGGCGGTCGTGACGGTGGAGCGCAAGAAGTGGGTGCCGCCGTTCGCGCGCGCACCGTCGTTCTCGAGCGTGAGGTGGCGGGTGTCGGCGCTCGGCGCGTCCCACTTTCCCCAGCCGCCTTCGAAGTCGCCGTGGAAGAGCACGGCCGGATCTGCGGCGAGGCCCACATCGCCCGGATCTCGCGCGCTCAGGGGCGGACGCGGCCGACGACACGCAGGGTCGCGGGCCGCGCCTCACGGCGTCAGGGCATCCTCGCGCACCGGGCTCCGTTGACCGGCGCCGGCCCCCCGACGCCAAGGCGATACGAGGCCTTCATGTACGACACGTCGGTGAAGGATGACCCGCCGCCCCGCGCCATCACCCCCGAGGCGTAGCTCGTGTAAGCGCAATTCGAGCACGTGCCCGAGGCGTAGGTGCTGATGAACCCGTCGATCGTCCACTCCCACACGTTCCCCGAGAGGTCCGACTGGCCGTAGCGCCCGTTGCCCGTGGGCTTGCTGCCGACTGCAGCGGGGGCCAGGATTCCGCCGAAGCTGTACACCGCGTAGGTCGTGTCGATGGTCGTCGAGGTCGACGGAGACGACCAGGGATAGACCCGCTGCTGGCTGCCGCCCGCGGCCGCGTAGTTCCACTCTGCCTCGCTCGGCAGGAAGCCGCCGTCCCACATGCAGAACGCCTGGGCGGCGTACCAGGTCAGGCAGTTGACAGGCTTTTGCTCGTTGGCGCCCGCGGCGCTGGTCCAGGTCGCGCCACCGAATGCACTGCAAGCGAGCGACGTATTCCAGCCCGCGCTCGTCGTCGGAAGGCTCGCCGTCCACGCCGCGTCCCAGCCCGCCTCGAAGCTTCCCGGGCTGCTGCTGTTCGCCAGGCCCGAGCCGCCATTCAGATGGGTGTGACGACCGGCACCCGCCGTCGGCCTCCATCCCGCGTCGACCGCGGCCACGAACTGCCGGAATCGGCCGACCGTGATCTCGTACTTGTCGAGCCGGAAGTCCGAGACGGTCGCTGGGTATGCCGTGCTCGTGAACCCAGCCGACACCCCGTCATAGCTTCGGTAGAACGTGCCGCCCGTCACGAGCGGGCTCGTGCAGCAGTCCTCGCCGGGCGCGGGACCGCAGTCGGTGCGGCCCGCACCGGACACGCCGCAGCTCGGCGCCTCGGGCGTGAGGGTCACGGTGTACGTCCGGGTGGAGCCGCCTGAGAAGACCGTGATCGACACGAGGGTCGGGCCCAGCAGCGTCACCGCCGCGCTCGGCGTGCCCGAGGGAACGAGGACTCCGTTCACCGTGATGGTCGAGGCGCCCGCGCAGAGGGCCGTGGGTGTGAGCGTGCACGTCGTGACGCCGCGCGCGACCCGCACACCGTACGCCGTGGCCGCCTCCGCGAACGCCGGGCTCAGCGTGCCGCACGAGGCGGTCAGGGCGCTCAGCGCGGGGGGCAGCCCCTCGTCCGTGGCCCCGTCGCAGTTGTCGTCCGCGCCGTTGCAG
>CAIKNO010000061.1 GCA_903828805.1 uncultured Sandaracinus sp.
CTCCAGCGCGGCCTGGACGACGGGCTGCGCGGCCACGACCAGCGCGTTGCCCTCTTCGACCTCCCGGGCGAGGCGGGCGCCGGCGCGGCCGAGCTCGAGCAGCGCGCCGAGCCGCGCCCGATCGGGGCCGGCGGCGAGGTCGACGGGACTCGGACAAGGCCCGCCCGCGCACGGGTCGAAGCCGAAGGCCTCGAGGCCCTCGCCCGACTCCACGTGGGCGATCACCTCGCCGACCTGCTGCACGAAGAGCAGATCGCGGTGCGGACCGTGCACCCGGCTCCACACCACGCCTCCCTGTCGCGCGAAGACGGAGTCCTCGAGGGCCATCGCGGCGAGGGTGTCTTCCGCGGGCCTGCGGAAGACGCCGTGCCGCATCGCCTCGAGCTCGGAGCGAACGAGCGCCCGGACGCCCTCCTCGGGCACGCCGAGGGCCGACGCGATCCGCGCGCCCAGGGCGCTGGCCGACGGTACGCTGCGCGCGAGCAGGAGCAGGTCGGCGGCGGCTTCGGCCCGCAGGAAGCGAGCCTCCTCGGCCGGACGGCCGCGAAGCGTCGTGGCGCTCTGTCCGAGGGCGCGCAGCGTCTCGACGGTCCCCGCCCCTTCGAGGTCGTAACGTCCGAGCGCGGCGCGCGCGTCCGAAAGCTCGGGGGCCTGGGCGGCGGCATGCCCCGACGCGGGGGCGAGGGTGAGGGCCATGGCGAGCCCGAGGACCGGACGGATGCGACGAAGACGGGACGCGACGGGCATATTCTCCCCGCAGCATCGAACGGACCTCCCGCGGAGTCCAGCCCCGACGGGCGTCAGAACGCGATGCCCGCCTGTCCGGTGAGGTTCACGAAGCTCACGAGGTCGACCGAGAAGAACCCGCCGCGCAGCGAGACCTCGAAGACCTCCCCGATCAGCAGGCGGAGGTCGAGGTTCGCGCCGAGGTCGAAGGCCACGTCGGCGCCGCCCGCCCGGACCCCGGCCTGCAGATCGATCGCGCCCTGACAGCGCACGTCGCCCTCGTCGCAGAACCACGCGAACGCGCCGGCGCGCACCCCCGCCTGCACGATGGTCGCGGGCCCCACGGTCTGGGCCGCGGCGAGCCCGAACTCGAGGAATTGAAGCTCGCGGGGCTGAACGTCGACCTCCTGCGTCGCCCGCCCCCACACGAGGGTCTCGCCGCCGGTCGCGATGCCGACGCCGCCACCGGCACGCACCCTCCACTGAGGCAGGTCGAGCGTGGGCGGCAGCGCCTCCTCGAGCGCGGCTTCCGTTGGCTCCGGAGGCGGCGGGACGCGCCGTGTCGGCGACTCGAGCACCGGCAACCGGGTCGGCGCTGCGGGCTCCGTCGCCTCGACGAGGGAAGGTCCTCGCGGATCCGCGGTCGGATCCTCGGTCTGCACCGCCGTCGCCGGTGCGCTCGGAGTCCCCGGGGCGACCGTGGGCGGGGCGGGGACCTCGTCCTGCGCGCGGGCCGGGGCGATGCCCACCCCGGCGAGCACCGCGACGATGCAGAAGGCGCGCATGCTCTGCAGCGTGTCCGAGGCGAGGCCCCGGGACCAGCCCCGGACTCGTGGTCGACCCTGGACGGTGGTACCGTGCCCTCGTGCCGAGACAGCACCCCGCGGCGTGCCCACGGACCCTCCGCAGCGAGCCCGCCCTCGCGTCGCTTCGGCGGTTCGGGGTCGGCGGTCTCGGACTTCTCGCGATGCTCTCCGCGCCCGGGCTTCCAGGCTGCGGCGCGCCGACGCCGCGCGCCGGCGACGCCGGTCCGATCCTCGATGGCGCTCCGGCCCTCGACGCGACCGACGCCGGCGCGACCGACGCGGATGCCTCCGCGGTCGACGCGGGCACAGGGACCCTCGACGCCGGCATGTCCGACGCGGGGATGCCCGGACCGCCGACCTCCGGGCCTCTGCTCTACCCGTTCGATCGGGCGCACTCGCCGCTGCCGCTCGACGTGGCCGACGCGCTTCGTGACCTGGCGGCGCGCGGACCCTCGCAGCGGGAGGACGTGTTCGCGAAGGTCGGCGACTCGATCACCGCGACGCCGACCTTCTTGCAGTGCTTCGCCGGCACCCGCGTCGATCTCGGGGGCCGTGGCGCGCTGCAGGCCACCATCGATCATTTCCGCGCGGGAGATGCCGCCGGCACGACCCCGTTCGAGCGCACGTCGGTCGCGGCGGTCAGCGGATGGTCGGCCTCGGCGGCGCTCGCAGGGAGCCCCTCGCCGCTCACGCAGGAGCTGAACGCGGTGCATCCGCGCTTCGCCTCGCTGATGTTCGGGACCAACGACGCGGGCTTCGTCGATCTCGACAGCTACGGCCGCAACATGACGGCGCTGGTCGACGGGATGCTCGCCGTGGGGACCCTCCCGGTCCTCTCGTCGATCCCCCCGCGCGACGACTCTTCGACCGCCGATGCGCGGGTGCCGGTGTTCAACGCGGTGGTCCGCGCGCTCGCGCAGTCGCGGGGCCTGCCCTTCGTGGATTTCCATCGGGCGCTGCTCCCGCTCGCGCGCCACGGCCTGGCCTCGGACGGCGTGCACCCTCAGACGAGCACGCTCGGCGCCTGCAACCTGACGCCCGCCGGCCTCACGATGGGCGGCAACGTCCGCAACTTGCTGGTGCTCGAGGCCCTCGACCGATTGCGGCGCACCGTCGTGCTCGGCGAGGACGCGCTCGACGCCGAGGCCCCGAGGCTGCGGGGCACCGGCACGAACGCCGATCCCTTCGCGGTGCCCTCGCTGCCCTTCGCAGGTCACGCGGACACGCGCGTCGAGGGGGAGCGCGCGGTCGCGCGATGGGACGCGTGCAGCATGGCCGACGAGGGGGGACCCGAGGTGCGGTTCCGGTTCCACCTCGACGCCCCGACCCGCATCACCGCCGCGGTCTCCTCGGGGCGCGGCGCCGACCTCGACATCCACCTCTTGCCCGCCCGCGGGGGTCCCGCCGATTGCCTCGTGCGGGACAACCGTCAGGTCGCGCGCGACCTGCCCGCGGGGGACTGGGACGTCGTCGTGGACACCTTCGTCGGCCGCGGAGGCGCCCTGCCCGGAGAGCTCTTCGTGGCGATCCTCCCGGGCTGAACGCCCGCCGAGGGCGGATCGCACGCGGGGTGCGGCGGAGGGGACGCAGCGCGCGTCCGCCCCCGCCACGCGGCCCCTCAGACGAGCGAGCGGACCTTGAGCTCGGCGAGCTGTTCGGCCGTCACGCCCGCGGGCGCGCCGGTCATCAGATCGGCGCCCTTGCCGGTCTTCGGGAACGCGATCACGTCGCGCAGCGACTCGCTCTCGGTGAGCAGCATCGCGAGCCGGTCGAGGCCGAGCGCGATGCCGCCGTGGGGCGGCGCGCCCGAGCGCAGGGCCTGCAGCAGGAAGCCGAACTTCTCCTGCGCCTGCTCCTGCCCGATGCCGAGCACCTCGAAGACGCGCTTCTGCACGTCGGGATCGTGCAGGCGGATGGAGCCGCCGCCGAGCTCGACCCCGTTGAGGACGAGGTCGTAGCGGTAGCAGAGCACCTTGCCGGGATCGGTCTCGAGGTGCCCGAGCGACTGGTCGTGCGGCCGGGTGAACGGGTGGTGCGCCGCGACCCAGCCCTTGCCCTCGTCGCCGCGCTCGAAGAGCGGCGGCTCCACGACCCAGAGGAAGTTCCAGTCGCCGGTCTCGTGGGTGGCGCTCCGGGCGCCCACCTGCGGGATGAGCCCGAACTTCTTGCCGAGGTGCAGGCGGAGGTTCGCCATCACCGTGTGCACCATCGCCTCGGGGCCGAACTGGAACAGGAGCAGGTCGCCCTCGACCGCGCCGCACGCGGCGTTGGCCGCGGCGACGAATTCCTTCGTCGCCGTCTTGCCCATCGGCGACTGCTGCCACTCGAAGCCCGTGGACTCGGGGCCGACCTTGGCGCGCGCCAGGCCCTTGGCGCCCATCTGCTTCACGAACGCCTCGAGGCGATCGATCTCGGTCCGCGACATCCCGGCGGCCTGGGCGGCGGGGATGCGGATGGCCTTGACGATCTCCTCCGGCAGATCGCGGCGGTACGCGCCGCTGCGGAACTTCTCGGCGATCGGCGTGAGCATCGCGATCCCGCCGCCGCTGTGCTCGATGACGAGCTCGGTGAGGTCCACGTGCTCGAGCCCGAAGCGCATGTCGGGCTTGTCGTTGCCGAAGCGCCGCATCGACTCGTCGAACTGCATCCGGGGGAACACGCCGCCGGGGTAGCGCTCGGCGAGGTCCACGCCGAGCAGCTCCTTCCACAGCCGCACCACCAGCTTCTCGATGATCCCGAAGATGTCGTCCTGGCAGACGAACGACATCTCCACGTCGATCTGGGTGAACTCCGGCTGCCGATCGCCGCGCAGGTCCTCGTCGCGGAAGCACTTGACGATCTGGATGTAGCGGTCGAAACCGCTGACCATCAGCAGCTGCTTGAAGAGCTGCGGCGACTCGGCGAGCGCGTAGAACGAGCCGGGGTTCAGCCGCGCCGGGACCAGGAAATTCCGGGCGCCGCCGGGCGTGTACTTCACGAAGATCGGCGTCTCGACCTCGACGAAGCCGTGGTCGTGGAAGTGGCTGCGGGTGTGGTGGTAGATCCGCGACCGCGTCATCAAGCTGCGCTGCAGCTTCGGCCTGCGCAGGTCGAGGTAGCGGTGCTCGAGCCGCTTCTCCTCGCTCGTGTCGATGTCGTCCTCGATCGAGAAGACGGGCGTCTCGGCGCGGTTGAACACGGTCGCCTCGAGCGCGAGCACCTCGATGCGGCCGGTGGCGAGCTTGTCGTTCACGTTGCCGCCCCGCGACCGCACGCGGCCCCGGATGCCGAGCACCCACTCGCCGCGCGCCTGATCGCCGATGGCGAACGGGTTTCCGTCCACCGACGGATCGAACACCACCTGCGTGATGCCGTCCCGGTCGCGCAGGTCGATGAAGATCAGCTCGCCGTGATCTCGCCGGGAGTGCACCCAGCCGAACAGGACGACCTCGTCGCCGACGTTCGTGTCGCGCAGCGCGCCGCATCCATGGGTCCGCTTGAGCTCGTCGATGAACCTCGCCACGTGTCCTCCGGGAAAGGCGCGGAGGCTAGCACGCGCGCCCGGGATTGCTGCGTCCCGGAGCCCGCGATCAGCACGAGGTCGTCGCGTCGCAGGCGGTGCTCCAGAAGCAGTGACCCGCACCGTCGGGCGGAAGGCAGAACTGCCACCCCGTCGGATCGCTCCCGCTGCGGCTGCAGCAGCGGTAGTTGTTGCCGGCGGGACCTGACGTCCCAGGGCGGATCCGCAGGCACTCGCTGCCGGCGTTCGGGCTGCACGCGCTCGGCCACACGCACGCGCTGCTGCAGACCTGCACGCCGCACGAATCCCCGTTCGGGCAGGCCCGCGTGCTCCCGGCCTCGCACGCCCCGCCTCCGACGCACGCGCTCCACGCGCCCCATGCGCCCCAGTCGCACCGAGCGGCCTCGCAGGTCCGGCTCCGCGACTGGGAACCCATCCCGCAGTTCCCGCACGCCCGGGTCTCGCTCTCGGTCGCGCCGGGCGTGCAGACCCCCGCCTCGACGCACGCACCGTCGTCGGCCCACGCGCCGCCGCTGCAGACCTGCCGCTGCGTGCCGCACGAACCGCACTCGATCGAGCGCGGGGGGGTCGAGGCCTCGCACTCGCACGTGGTCGGCGCGTCGCACGCGTCCCACACCCCGTCGGTGCAGCGCTCGAGGCCCTCGCCGCACGCGCTGCGGCAGCTGCGCTCCGCCGACGCGCCGACCAGCACGTCCCCGTCGTCGCAGTCGAAGCGCTGGTCGAGGCCATCGCCGTCGGCGTCGGAGGCGACCGCGCAGACCCCGTCGACGCACCGTTCACCGTCGGCGCAGAGGGGGTCGCACACGCCGGGCTCGGCATCGAGGGGAGCGGAGCCACCGTCGCGCGCGCCGCCTTCGCGTCGCCCGGCGTCGCCGCCGCGCCCCGACACGTCCGCGCCCCGGGCGCACGCGCTCAGGCCGAGGGCCATCGCGAGCAGGAACGCGCCGAGGCGGGGTCGTGGGATCCGCGTCACCCCCGAAGAGAAGCCGATCTGCGGGCCTCCGTCGAGCCCCCCGCGCCCCGTCATGCGCGTCCTCGTGATAGCGTCTCGCGTCGTCGGGGGCGCGTGTGCCGAACTGTGTCGGCCCGGTCCTTGCTGTTCGTCGTGTCTGTTCCTGTCGGTGGTTCGTTTCACGAGTCCGCGAGGCCTGCGGTTCGGGTCCGTGCTTCGCGGTCGCTCTCTCACGTCCGAGGTCTCATGTCGATGATTCGTTCTGTTCGCCCGTCGCTGCTCGTCGCCGCGCTCGCCGCTTCGCTGGTCGGGTGTCCCTCGCCCGCGCCAGTGGATCCCGGCTGGCAGCTCGTCGCCGATCATCTCCCCGAGGCGCTGCTCTCGATCGGAGGTCGCTCGTCGACCGACGTGTGGGCCGTGGGCTCCGACAAGGGCCAAGGGCCGCTCGTGCTGCGCCACGACGGCACGGGCTTCCGCCGCGTCGCGACGGGCACCCGCGGAGACCTGTGGTGGGTGCACGTCTTCTCGGACGGGACCGCCCTGCTCGGCGGCGTCAGCTCGACGATCCTCCTCTGGGACGGCTCGACGTTCACGCGCATGCCGACCCCCGGACAGTCGCGTCACATCATCTTCGGGCTCTGGGGCGAATCTCCCGACGATGCCTACGCCGTGGGCAGCATCGGCGGCCGCAACGGGTTCGTGTGGCACTGGGACGGCACGGCGTGGACGGAGCTCCTGCTCCCCGAGGACCTGCCGCGCGACGGCAACGCCGACAACCCCGGGTTCTTCAAGGTGTGGGGCGACGGCGCAGGCCAGGTCTGGGTCGTCGGCGCCCGCGGCGTGGTGATGCGCCGTCAGGGCGAGGGCGCGTTCGAGCGCGTCGAGAGCGGCGTCACCGACACGCTGTTCACGGTGGCGGGCGCGGGCGATCAGCTGATCGCGGTCGGGGGCGCCGGCACCGGCACGCTCGTGGAGCGTCAGGCCGACGGCTCGTTCGCGTCGAGGGCGCCGGCGCTCTCGGGGCTGCTGCAGGGGATCTCGGTGCAGGCGGACGGCCACGCGATCGCCACCGGATTCCAGGGCGCGGTGTGGGAGCGTCGCGCCGGCACGTGGGCCGAGGCGGGGGGCGCCGGGCTCGAGGACGCGCGGTTCGAGGCGGACGTGGCCTCGCTCCACGCGGCCTGGATCGATCCCGACGGGGGCGTGTGGGCGGTCGGCGGCGGTGTGCTCTCGCCCGCGCTCGATCAAGGCGCCATCCTGCATCGCGGCGTCGAAGTGCCCCGTTACACGGTGACGCCCGCGCTCGACGGCGGCGTGACCGACGCTGGCCCGGACGCCGGCCCCGCGCCGGTGATGTGCCCCGAGACCGCGATCGATCCCGCCCCCGCGGGCAGCACGATCGCGCGGCGATGGAACGACCAGCTGCTGAACGCCATCCGCCGCGACATCCCGCGTCCGGGCGTGCACGCGCGGAACCTCTTCCACGTCTCGGCCGCCATGTGGGACGCGTGGGCCGCCTACGACACCGTCGCCGACGGCGTGTTCTACCGCACCCGCGAGAGCGCGGCGGACGTGGAGGCCGCGCGCGAAGAGGCCCTCAGTTACGCGGCCTACCGCGTCCTCGCGCACCGCTACACGACCGCGATCGGCGGGGCCACCTCCGCGGCGTGCTTCCGCGCCTTCATGGCGCGCCTCGGGCTCGACCCCGACGACACGTCCGCCGAGGGCGCGACGCCGAGCGCGGTGGGCAACCGGATCGGCGCCCTCATCATCGAGACGAACCGTGACGACGGCGCGAACGAGGGGATGAACTACGCCGACACGACGATGTTCGCGTCGGTCAATCCGCCGCTCGTCGTCGACGAGCCGGGGCCCGGCGCCATCGTCGATCCGGCGCGCTTCCAGTTCCTCAACCTCGCGGTCGCCGCGACGCAGAACGGCATCATCCTGCCCTCGGGCGTGCAGACCTACATCGGGGCGCAGTGGGGCGCGGTGACGCCCTTCGCGATGTCCCGCCCCGCGCCCGGCGCGCCCTACCACGATCCGGGCGCGCCTCCGGCGCTCGGGGCCGACCTGCGCGACGCCGTCGTCGACGTGCTGCGCCGCGCGGCCCAGCTCGACCCGGCCGATGGCGCGATGATCGACATCTCGCCCGGCGCGTACGGCAACAACACCCTCGGCACGAACGACGGCACCGGCCATCCCGAGAACCCCGTGACGGCCGCGCCCTACGCGCCGAACATGGTCCCGCGCGGCGACTTCGTGCGCGTGCTCGCCGAGTTCTGGGCCGACGGCCCCAAGAGCGAGACCCCGCCGGGGCACTGGAACACGCTCGCGAACTCGGTCGTCGACGCGCCCCTCTTCGAGCGCCGCCTCGGGGGCACGGGCCCCGAGCTCCCCGCGCTCGAGTGGGACGTGAAGATGTACCTCGCGCTCAACGGCGCGGTGCACGACGCGGCCATCACCGCGTGGGAGATCAAGCGCGTCTTCACGTGCTCGCGCCCGATCACGCTGGTGCGGTGGATGGCGGCGCAGGGGCAGTCCAGCGACCCCGCGATGCCGGCCTACGATCCCGATGGACTTCCCCTCGTGCCCGGCTTGATCGAGCTCATCACCGACGAGAGCTCGGCGCCCGGTCAGCGGCACGAGCGCCTTCGCCGCTACGTGGGACGCCTCGCGCTCTTCACGTGGCGCGGTGAGCCCGGCGACCGGAGCCGCGAGCTCGGCGGCGTGGGCTGGATCCCCGCTTCGGAGTGGATCCCCTACCAGCGCCGGAACTTCGTGACGCCGGCGTTCCCCGGCTTCATCTCCGGTCACAGCACGTTCAGCCGCGCGGCGGCGGAGGTGCTCACCGACCTCACGGGGAGCCCGTATTTCCCGGGCGGCATCGGTTCGTTCACCGCGCCGCAGAACGCGTACCTCGTGTTCGAGCGCGGTCCGTCCGTCGAGGTCCGCCTCGAGTGGGCGACCTACCAGGACGCCGCCGACCAGGCGGGTCAGTCGCGGATCTTCGGCGGCATCCACATCTCGCCGGACGACTTCGTCGGGCGCAGGCTCGGTCACGACGTCGGCCTCTCGGCGGCGGCGCGGGCCCGGCTCTTCTTCGACGGC
>CAIKNO010000062.1 GCA_903828805.1 uncultured Sandaracinus sp.
CGGTGTCGGCGGTCGTCAAGGAATACTTCTGCAGCTCGCAGCTGTCGCAGTTCATGGACCAGACGAATCCGCTCTCGGAGGTGACGCACAAGCGCCGCCTCTCGGCCCTCGGGCCCGGCGGCCTGACGCGTGAGCGCGCAGGCTTCGAGGTGCGCGACGTGCACGCGACGCACTACGGCCGCATCTGCCCGATCGAGACACCGGAAGGTCCGAACATCGGCCTCATCGCGTCGCTGTCCACGTTCGCCCGCGTGAACGAATACGGCTTCGTCGAGACCCCCTACCGCAAGGTGGACCAGGGAGCGGTGGGCAAGGAAGTGAAGTGGTTCTCCGCCCTCGAGGAGGAAGGCCACTACATCGCCCAGGCCAACGCGCAGTTCGACAAAAACAACATGCTCGTCCCCGGACTGGTCCCGGCCCGCTACAACGGCGAGTCGGTCCTCGTCCCGCACGAACAGATCACGCTGATGGACGTGTCGCCGAACCAGCTGGTGTCGGTCGCCGCCTCGATGATTCCCTTCCTCGAGCACGACGACGCGAACCGGGCCCTGATGGGCTCGAACATGCAGCGGCAGGCGGTGCCCCTCGTCCGGTGCGATGCGCCGATCGTGGGCACCGGTCTCGAGGCGCGGGTCGCCCGCGACTCGGGCGTCTGCATCCTGGCGAAGCGTGATGGCATCGTCGACTCGGTCGACGCCACGCGCATCGTCGTCAAGGCGGAGGGCGAGGCCGGGGCCTTCCCCGACATCTATCGCCTCGGGAAGTTCGCCCGCTCCAACCAGTCCACGAGCTACACGCAGAAGCCCGTGGTCCGGACCGGCGAGCACGTGCGCGCCGGTGACGTGATCGCCGACGGTCCGTCGTGCGACATGGGCGAGCTGGCCCTCGGCCGGAACGTGGTCGTCGCGTTCATGCCGTGGGGTGGGTACAACTTCGAGGACTCGATCCTGATCTCCGAGCGGATCGCGAAGGAAGACGTCTTCACCTCGGTGCACATCGAGGAGTTCGAGTGCGTCGCCCGCGACACCAAGCTCGGCAAGGAAGAGATCACGCGCGACATCCCGAACGTCGGTGAGGAGGCCCTGAAGGACCTCGACGACTCGGGCATCGTGCGCATCGGCGCCGAGGTGAAGAGCGGGGACATCCTCGTAGGCAAGATCACGCCCAAGGGCGAGACGCAGCTCAGCCCGGAGGAGAAGCTCCTCCGCGCGATCTTCGGCGAGAAGGCGGGCGACGTGCGCGACACCTCGCTGCGCGTGCCGCCTGGCATGGGCGGCGTCGTCATCAACGCACGCGTGTTCTCGCGCAAGGGCACCGACAAGGATGACCGCGCCCGCGAGATCGAGGACGCGGAGCGGGCGAAGCTCGAGAAGGACATGGCGGATGAGCAGAAGATCATCCGCGATTCCGCCTACAACCGCGTCAAGAAGCTCCTGAGCGGCCGCGTCACCCAGAGCAAGCTCACCGACGAGAAGGGCAAGGTCCTCCTCGCCAAGGGCGTCGAGCTCACGGTGGAGATGGTCGAGCCGATCGCGCGCAAGTACTGGCGCGACATCGAGATCGACAAGGGCCAGGACAAGGTCCACGCCATCCTCGACGAGCTGAACGAGCAGGTCACCGCGATCGAGTCGCTCTTCCAGGAGAAGATCGGCAAGCTGAGCAAGGGTGACGAGCTGCCGCCCGGCGTCATCAAGATGGTGAAGGTCTACATCGCCATCAAGAGGAAGCTCCAGGTCGGCGACAAGATGGCCGGGCGCCACGGCAACAAGGGCGTGGTCTCGCGCATCCTCCCCGAAGAGGACCTCCCCTACCTCCCCGACGGCACGCCCGTCGACGTGGTGCTCAATCCGCTCGGCGTCCCGAGCCGAATGAACGTCGGTCAGATCCTCGAAGTTCACATGGGCTGGGCGGGCTTGTTGCTCGGTCGCCAGATCCAGGAACTGATGGAGGAGAAGAAGCTGGGCGGCGACACGCTCCGCAAGCTCCTCGGCAAGGTCTTCAGCAAGGGCGAGACCCGCAAGCTCGTCGACGAGCTGAACGAGAAGGAACTGGTCGAGCTCGCCAAGAAGCTGCGGAACGGGTTCAAGCTCGCGTCGCCGGTCTTCGATGGCGCCCACGAACTGGAGATCAAGAACCTTCTCCAGCTGGTCCAGGACACGGCGAAGGAGCACGAGCAGCGCTCGCCGCTCTATCACATGTCGTCGCGGACGAGCGGGCAGACGGTGCTCTTCGACGGTCGCACCGGCGAGGCGTTCCACCGGGACGTCACGGTCGGCGTGATGTACATCCTGAAGCTGCACCACCTCGTCGACGACAAGATCCACGCCCGCAGCATCGGGCCCTACTCGCTGGTCACCCAGCAGCCGCTCGGTGGCAAGGCGCAGTTCGGTGGTCAGCGCCTCGGTGAGATGGAGGTCTGGGCGATGGAGGCCTACGGTGCGGCGTACGCACTGCAGGAGTTCCTGACCGTCAAGTCGGACGACGTCCAGGGTCGCACCCGGATGTACGAGTCGATCGTCAAGGGAGAGTACGTGCTCGACGCGGGTCTCCCCGAAAGCTTCAACGTGTTGATGAAGGAGCTCCAGGCGTTGTGCCTGAACATCGAGCTCATCGAAGGTCCGGGCGCATCACCTCGTAAACACGACGATGCCCTGGTCGCTGAGGAGGAGTGAGGGTAGCCATGAAGGACATCTTTTCGTTCTTCGAGAAGCCGAAGGATCCGCTCTCTTTCTCGGCCATTCGAATCTCCCTCGCCTCTCCGGAGAAGATCCGTGAGTGGTCGCAGGGCGAGGTGAAGAAGCCGGAGACCATCAACTACCGGACGTTCAAGCCGGAGCGCGATGGCCTCTTCTGCGCGAAGATCTTCGGGCCGGTCAAGGACTACGAGTGCATCTGCGGCAAGTACAAGCGCATGAAGCACCGTGGGATCGTGTGCGAGAAGTGCGGGGTCGAGGTGATTCAGTCGAAGGTGCGCCGTGAGCGCCTCGGCCACATCACCCTCGCGACGCCCGTCGCGCACATCTGGTTCCTGAAGAGCCTGCCCTCGAGGATCGGCGCGATCCTCGACATCACGCTCAAGGATCTGGAGCGCATCCTCTACTGCGAGAGCTACGTCGTGCTCGATGCGGGGGACACCTCGCTCGAGAAGGGCGAGATCCTCAGCGAGGAGCGGTACCAGGAACTGAGCGACGAGCTCGGCTCCGACCGTTTCAAGGCGGGCATGGGCGGCGACGCCGTCCTCGAGCTCCTCAAGGGGATCGACGTGCACGCGATGGCCGAGCAGCTCCGGACGGACATGAAGGAGTCCGCGAGCGAGGCGAAGCGCAAGAAGTACGCGAAGCGCCTCAAGGTCATCGAGGCCTTCAAGGAGAGCGGCAACCGTCCCGAGTGGATGATGTTGACCGTGATCCCGGTGCTTCCGCCCGATCTCCGGCCCCTCGTGCCGCTGGACGGCGGTCGCTTCGCGACGTCGGATCTGAACGACCTCTACCGCCGCGTCATCAACCGCAACAACCGCCTCAAGCGGCTGATCGAGTTGAACGCTCCGGAGATCATCATCCGCAACGAACGCCGCATGTTGCAGGAGGCCGTGGACGCCCTCTTCGACAACGGCCGGCGCGGCAAGACCATCACCGGACCGAACAAGCGCCCGCTCAAGTCCCTCAGCGACATGCTGAAGGGCAAGCAGGGGCGCTTCCGCCAGAACCTTCTCGGCAAGCGCGTCGACTACTCGGGTCGAAGCGTCATCGTCGTCGGTCCCTCCCTTCGGCTGCACCAGTGCGGTCTTCCGAAGAAGATGGCCCTCGAGCTGTTCAAGCCCTTCATCTACAACAAGCTGGAGGAGCGAGGATTCGTCACGACGATCAAGAGCGCCAAGAAGCTCGTCGAGAAGGAGAAGCCCGAGGTCTGGGACATCCTGGAAGAGGTCATCACCGAGCACCCGGTGATGTTGAACCGCGCTCCGACGCTGCACCGACTCGGCATCCAGGCGTTCGAGCCCGTGCTGATCGAGGGCAAGGCGATCCAGCTTCATCCGCTGGTTTGTACGGCGTTCAACGCCGACTTCGACGGCGACCAGATGGCCGTCCACGTCCCGCTCTCGACCGAGGCGCAGATGGAGGCGCGCGTGCTCATGATGAGCACGAACAACATCCTCTCGCCGGCGAACGGCCGCCCGATCATCAACCCGACGCAGGACATCGTCCTCGGCCTCTACTACATGACGCGCCAGCGCCCGTACGCGCGGGGTGAGTACGTCGATGGGTCGGAAGCCAAGGGAGAGTTCAGCGGCATCTACGCGTCGCCGGACGAGGTCCGCATGGCGTACGACGCGGGCGAGGTGGCGCTTCACGCGCGCATCAAGTGCCGCGTCGACGGTTCCATCGTCGACACGACGGTGGGGCGCGTGCTGGTCGGCGAGGTCCTCCCCGACAAGCTCGAGTTCGGCCTCATCAACCGGGTGCTGACGAAGAAGGCGCTCTCGGAGATGATCGATGCGTGTTACCGCGCGCATCGGAACAAGGCGACGGTCCTCCTCGCTGACAGGATGCGCTCGCTCGGGTTCGAGATGGCGGCGCAGAGCGGCGTGTCGATCTGCATGGACGACATGCTGATTCCGGCGAGCAAGAAGGTCATCCTCGACAGCGCCCGCGCCGACGTGGAGACCGTGATCGAGCAGTATCAGGAAGGCCTGATCACGGACGGTGAGCGGTACAACAAGATCGTCGACATCTGGGCGGCCGCGTCCGACCAGGTCGCCAAGGATCTGATCGAGGGCATCAGCCGCGAGGTCATCGTGCACCGCGATGGCGTCGAGAAGAAGGAGACCGCCTCCTTCAACCCGATCTTCATGATGGCGGACTCGGGTGCCCGCGGGTCGAACCAGCAGATCCGTCAGCTGGCCGGCATGCGCGGCCTGATGGCGAAGCCGAGCGGCGAGATCATCGAGACGCCGATCACCGCGAATTTCCGCGAGGGTCTGACCGTCCTGCAGTACTTCATCTCGACCCACGGCGCCCGGAAGGGCCTCGCGGACACCGCGCTGAAGACGGCCAACTCCGGCTACCTGACCCGTCGACTCGTCGACGTGGCGCAGGATGCCGTCGTGACCGAGCACGACTGCAACACCATCGACGGCATCGACGTCACCAAGCTCGAGGAGGGCGGCGAGGTCGTGCAGGGCCTCGGAGAGCGCATCCTCGGCCGGACGGCGCTCGAAGACGTGGTCGATCCCCGGGACGAAGACCGGGTGATCGTCCGCGCTGGCGAGGAGATCAACGAAGTTCGCGTGCAGGAGATCGAGGAGTCCGGAATCGAGCGCGTCTCGATCCGCTCGGTGCTCACGTGCGAGACGCTTCGGGGCATCTGCGCCCTCTGCTACGGGCGCGATCTGGCCCGCGGCTACCGCGTGAACACCGGTGAGTCGGTCGGCGTCATCGCCGCCCAGTCGATCGGTGAGCCCGGCACGCAGCTGACGATGCGGACGTTCCACATCGGTGGTGCGGCGGCACGCGGCAAGATCGAGCAGTCGTCCATCGAGAATCGCTTCGAGGGCCGCGTGCGGTTCGAGAAGGTCAAGACCGTCACGAAGAAGGACGGGACGACGGTGGTGATGAACCGCCACGGCGTCCTGAAGATCGTCGACGACTCGGGCCGCGAGAAGGAGACCTACAACCTGGTCTACGGCGCGTTCCTGAAGGTCACCGACGGTCAGGCCGTGGCCAAGGGCACGACGCTCGCGGATTGGGATCCCTACGCCATCCCGATCCTCACCGAGGTTCCCGGCATCGTGAAGTACGGCGACATCGTCGACGGCGTCACGATGGAGGAGAAGCTCAACGAGATGACCGGGCTCTCGAGCCGAGTCGTCATCGAGACGCGCGATGCTTCGGCACGGGCGCGGATCTCCATCAAGGACGACGCCGGGAACACGAAGCGGACCGGGGTTGGCGACAACCTCGCCCGCTACTTCTTGCCGGTCGGTTCGAACATCGTGCCGACCGATGGGACCGAGGTCGACGCCGGCGAAATTCTGGCGAAGATCCCCCGCGAGACCACGAAGACCAAGGACATCACGGGCGGCCTGCCGCGCGTGGCCGAGCTCTTCGAGGCCCGCAAGCCCAAGGACCACGCCATCGTCGCCGAGATCGACGGGACCGTGACCTTCGGCAAGGACACCAAGGGCAAGCGCAAGGTCCTCGTGCAGCCCGAGGGCGGCGAGTCGAAGGAGTACCTCATCGCCAAGGGCAAGCACCTCACCGTCAAGGAGGGTGACTACGTCCGCGCCGGTGAGCCGCTCATGGACGGGCCTGCGAACCCGCACGACATCCTGAAGATCAAGGGCGAGAAGGAGCTCGCGGCCTGGCTGGTCAACGAGATCCAGCAGGTCTACCGGCTTCAGGGCGTGGGCATCAACGACAAGCACATCGAGACGATCGTCCGGATGATGCTTCGTCGCGTTCGGGTGAAGTCGCCGGGCGACACGAGCTTCCTTGCGGACGAGCACGTCGAGAAGACCGTGTTCCGGCGCGAGAACGAGCGCGTGCTGGCCCGCGGTGGCATCCCGGCCGACGCCGAGCCCCTGCTGCTCGGCATCACCAAGGCATCGCTCAGCACGGAGAGCTTCATCTCGGCGTCTTCCTTCCAGGAGACGACGAAGGTGCTCACCGAGGCCGCGATCAACGGCAAGGTCGACGAGCTCCGCGGGCTCAAGGAGAACGTCATCATGGGACGTCTCCTTCCGGCGGGGACGGGCCTCGCAGCGTACAAGCGCCTCGACATGGTCGTGGAGGACGGTTCGGCCGCCAGCGACGATGCGGACGCGGACGAGATGATGGCGGCCTCCGCGGAGGAGTGAGCCGACAGCCCTCGACCACGAGGGGTGAGCCACGGACGGGGTCGCAGACGAAGGTCTGCGGCCCCGTTTCGCTTGGCGTGGCGGCTCGCCGGCGTGTGGCGGCGGGGAGACGCGTCGAGGCTCGACGCTCCCGGCCGGTCCGGGCTCGTCTGGCGTATGCTGAGCGCGTGACCTACCTGTTCGAGACGGACACGCATGCAGGGCTACGCATGCAGGTTCGGCGCTTCGCCGAGCGAGAGATCGCGCCCTACGCCGATGCCTGGGAAGAGAACGAGGAGTTCCCTCGTGCGCTGTATGCGCGGGCCGCAGAGGCGGGCGTCCTGTCCGTCGGGTATCCCGAGGATTGCGGAGGCGGCGGGGGCGACGTCACCCACGTGCTCGCGGCGCAGGACGAGTTGATCTTGGCTGGCAAGAGCGTCGGGACGTGCGTGGGGCTCGGCAGCCATGGGATCGCCCTTCCCCCGATCCTGAACCATGGGACGGCCGAGCAGATCGCGCGCTTCGTCGGACCCGTGTTGAGCGGCGCGATGGTGGCGTCGCTCGCCATCACGGAGCCGGGCGGAGGAAGCGACGTGGCCGGACTGCGGACGCGCGCCGTGCGCGACGGCGAGGACTACGTCGTCGATGGATGCAAGACGTTCATCACTTCGGGGACCCGCGCCGACTTCGTCGTCGCCGCCGTGCGGACCGGAGGAGAGGGGCACGCGGGGCTGTCGCTGCTGGTGATCGAGCGTGGAACCGAGGGGTTCCACGTCGGCAGGAAGCTCAAGAAGACGGGCTGGTGGGCCAGCGACACGGCGGAGCTGGTGTTCGAGGGCTGCCGTGTGCCCGCGCGCAACCTGATCGGCGCACAGGACGCGGGGTTTCTCGCGATCATGACGAATTTCGTATCCGAACGGCTCTTTCTCGCCGGGCAGTGCGTCGCGATCAGCGAGCTGGCGTACCGCGAGACGGTGGCCTACGCGAAGCTGCGTCAGGCCTTCGGGCGGCCGCTGACAGCGTTCCAGGTGTCACGGCACAAGCTCGCGGACATGGCCTCACGCACGGCGGCCGCGCGGGCGCTGACCGGCGAGCTGGCGGTTCGACACGCCCGTGGCGAACACGTGGCCGGACTGGCCGCGATGGCGAAGAACGTCGCGACCGACGCGTGCTCGTTCGTGTGCGATCAGGCCGTCCAGCTCCATGGCGGGATGGGCTACATGCGGGAGGTGCTCGTCGAGCGCCTCTACCGCGACGCGCGTCTCTACCCGATCGGCGGGGGCACCCGCGAGATCATGAACGAGATCATCTCGAAGACGGAGGGGTACTGACCCACGGCAAGGCCCCCTCGTACGCCACGAGCAGAGTGCCGCGCAGGCAGCGCCCTGCCCGGCCCGGGCGCCGGAGGTGGGCCCATGCTCGGTCCACGGCGGGTGAGGGCCGCGGGACGCGGCGTCACTTCAGGCCTCGTCCGTGCCGGGCGCGGCGCGCCACCAGCCCCAGCACGATGACGCCGAGCGCGGCGGCGGCCGATCCGATCCATCGGGCCTCGGAGAACGTGAAGGCGGGGCGGCCCGAACCGGGAGCGCCAGCAGCGCCCACCGGAGCTCCGTCCGGGCGCGACGGCTCGACTCGAACGATGGGACGTTGGCGTACGCACACGAGCGCGTCGGCCACGCTCCGGCATGTGCCGATGTGCAGCGCGTGCGCTTCGTTCTCCCAATGGCAAGGGGCACCGAGTGCCCGATCGTCGCAGGCTTCCCAGGGTGCCCGGTCGGAGTGCCCCTGATGGGCCGACGCGAGGGGCAGGACGGCCGTCCACGCCGCGAAGAGCGCGCAGACGCCCCGCGGGTTCATCCGCAGTCCGCGCTGCAGTTCGTCGTGGTCTCGGGCCCGTCGCATCGTCCATCGCCGCAGCACATCGCGGTCTGACCCGGCGCACACGCCATCGCACCGCCGCCGCCCGGAGGCATGCCGCCACCGCCGGTGGCTGCGACGACGTCTCCGTGGAAGCAACCGAGGAACATGTTCTCGCCCGCGCCGGCCACGTGATAGTGGTAACCGCGGACGGCGTCGGTGTGTCCGCGGCAGGCATCGAGGTCCGACGGCTCGACGCCTCTCTCGTCGGTCATCGCGTGGATGGCATAGCCATCGAGCGCCACCCCGATGAGCGCCGCGTGACCGTCGCAGCTTGGAATCTCCCGGGAGCAGCCCGTGGCGGCGTGGTAGTGGTATCCGGCGGCGAGGTTCACGTGACCTCCGCAGTCGTCGAACGCAGCGATGGTGTGCGCCGCGAGGATCGCAGCCACCGGCGCGGGAGGATCGAACGCGACCCCGTTCAGGGCCGTTCCGACCACGCTCATTCGACCGATCTCCCGAGGCGCAGCCAGCGCGACGGGATGCGCAGGGATCATCAACGTCGTGGCGACGCCGCCGCCGACGTACTCGAGCGCGCACTCCACACAGTAGTTGTTGTAGGCCGGGTCCACGTCCGGGCGTGCCGCCGCAGAGCACGAGGCCTGGGTGTCGGTGACCCGGACCCTTCCGGTGGCGGGGTCGTAAAGCTGCCAAGCCGGATCGCCATAGAGCGCTGGCAGTCCGACCACGAACGCGCCATCCACGTCGTACACGGTGCCGGACTCGAGCCAGATGCCCGCTGCATCCGCAGTGTCTTCGATGGTTCGCGGACAGAACGGACCCACCGGATGGTCGGACGGGGCGCCCCGCAACTGCACCTTCAAGCACGTGGTCGCCGTACCGGATGACAGCGTGCACGGCTCCTCGGTGATCGGGGCCACGAGGCCCTCGCCATCGAACCACGCCGCGTCGGCGCCCTCGACGCCCATTCCACCACCGCAGCCTCCGGCGCCCGAATCACCCGCGTCGACCGCCTCCGATCCGCCGTCCGCGGATGCACCGGCATCGTCGCGCGGAGGCAAAGGATCGTTGGTCGCCCCGCATGCTGCGGTTCCAAGGACCGCGACGAGGGCGATCACCCGACCCGCGTCATGCCGACGACGGGATGCACCGACCACCCACCACGGGGCATCGCCGACGGAAGGCCCGTGCCCACCCCGCGACGTCCTCGAAACGGCAGAGGCTTCCAGGGTGGTGCGACCGAAGGACCCGGGTTCAGAGCGCATGGCGGATCTCCCCTCTCGAGCATCGACTGGTGGATGGTGTGCAAAGGTCGCGCAGCGGCACCCGAGCCGCAGCGTACGACGCCTGACCCCGCAGCGGTGAGAGAAGCGGGTCGCCGCGATCCGGCGGACGTCCACGCGACGTTCGGAGTTCGGCTCAGCGGCTCGCCGGCGCGCGCGACCCCTCGTCCGCAGGTCTGGCCACGGGCACGACCCCAGGACCCGGCGCTTCGACGGCGAGCCCCATCCGGGACGCGCATGCGGCGCGGGCCGCGTCGATGCGCTCGATGACGTCCGGCGGGGGCGGGTCGAGGGCATAGCGCTCGAAGATCCACCGGGTCCCGGCCTCCCGGGACATTCCTTCGCGCACCTTCTCGAGGCAGCATTCGCACAGGGCGCTGCACGTCGCGTCCTGCTGCGGACAGCCGGACTCACAATCGCCGAGGAACGTGTGGTCGCCGTGGGACGCGCCGCAGGCGGCGTACACGTCCACGAACCACGGTTCCTCCACGATCCGCCCTTCCCGGCCGTCATGCGCGAGCTGGAGCGCGCGCTCGAGATGCCCGGTACGCTCGAGGGTGCGGAGCTCACATCGGCAGTACGCCGCGCAGGTCTCCCCGCCGCCCGAACCCGCGCACTGGGATTCGCAGCGGCGTCGGTAGGCCGCCGTGCCACTCGCTTCGGGTTCCGCTGCCCCACCGGCAGGGGGCGCGGTGCATCCGAGCAGCACCATCACCCCGACGAAGAGGAAGAACCTCACTTGCGAATGACGTCGAGCACGAGCGGGCGGGCGCGCGCGCGACGTTCGCCGAGGGTCCATGCAGACGCCACGCGCGCGGCGATGGCGGCGTGGTCGGCACCGGGCGCGAGGTGCAGCGTGGCGAGGGCCTCGCCCTTCTTCACCTTCTCGCCGATGTGACGGACGATGACGATCCCCACGGCGGGATCCACGGCCTGATCTGCGCGCGTCCGGCCGGCGCCCATGGCCACGCCGGTCAACCCCAGCTCGAGCGCATCGATGCCGGTCACGACGCCCGCGCGCGGGGCGCGCACATCGACGGTCAACGCGGCCCGGGGAAGCCGGTCCGGCTCGTCGACGGTCCGCGGATCGCCGCCCTGCGCGGCGACGATCGCGCGCATCGACGCGGCTCCGGCACCGCTCGCGATCGCCTGCTCGAGGCGCTTCCGCGCAGCGGCCTCGGTCTTGGCGACGCCCCCGAGGCGCAGCATCTCCGCCCCGAGCACGAGCGTGAGCTCGCGAAGATCGTCGGGGCCTCGCCCGTGAAGGATCTCGAACGCCTCTGCGGTCTCGAGGGCGTTGCCGATCGTGCGACCGAGCGGGACGTCCATCGAGGTCAGGATCGCCGTGACCTTCTTCCCCGCAAGCCGGCCGACGCGAACGAGCGACCCCGCGAGGGCCTGGGCGTCCTCGAGGGTCTTCATGAAGGCCCCGCGCCCGACCTTCACGTCGAGCACGAGCGCATCGATCCCCTCGGCGAGCTTCTTCGAGAGGATGCTGGCGGTGATGAGCGGGATGCTCTCGACGGTCGCCGTGACGTCGCGGAGCGCGTACAGGCGCTTGTCGGCCGGCGCGATGTCCGCCGTCTGACCGATCAGCGCGCAGCCGAGTTCGTCGACCTGCTTCACGAAGCGAGGGACGTCCATCGAGACGCTGAACCCCGGGATCGCCTCGAGCTTGTCGAGTGTTCCTCCGGTGTGTCCGAGGCCGCGGCCGCTGACCATCGGCACCGCAACACCGCACGCGGCCACGAGGGGGGCCAGGCACAACGAGACCTTGTCACCGACGCCTCCGGTGGAATGCTTGTCCACCTTCGCGCGCGCGATGTGCGACGTGTCGACGACCCGGCCGGAGTCCCGCATCGCGAGCGTGAGCGCCACGGTCTCCTCGGGGGTCATCCCCCGGAGCAGCACCGCCATGGCCAGCGCGCTCATCTGGTAGTCCGCGACCGTGCCCTCGACGAAGCCGGTGATGAGCGCGCGGATCTCGTCCCCGCTGAGGACACCGCCGTCACGCTTTCGGGCGATCAGCTCGGGCACGGTGGGCAGCACGCGGGACGCGGCTGGCTTGGGGCTTCGACGGGGCGACGGGGAGGAGGACGATCGAGCAGACATGGTCACCGGATTGGAGAGTCAGCGGGAGCGACGATTCTTGCCGTCTTTCTTCGTCGGCGAAAGAGGCATGTCGCGCGGATGCGTCCCCCGCGACGGGCCGGCGGAGCGAGCCCCGGCGCCGCTCCGGGTGACCGCCGGGCGGGCGCCACGCGGACGCGCATCATCGGCGCGGCGCCGTCCATCGCGAAGCGGGGCCTGGCGGTCGCGGGGCGCGTCGTGATGGCTGCGGGGTTCCTTCCCGGCACCCCTCGCGCGCTCGTCCCGCGTGCGCACGGGGGCGGTCTCGGAGCCGCGCTTGCGCCGCGACTCGGGGAGGGACGTGGGCACCGCGACCACCTCTCGCCGCTCGACGTTCACCGACTCCAGGCGCAGGCGCACCCGCTGGCCCAGCGAGAAGCCGTGGCCGGTCCTGCGCCCGGCCAGCCGGATGCCGAGCCGGTCGATCTCGTAGTAGTCGTCGCCGAGGCGCTCGACGGGGACGCGCACATCGACGAACGGCTGATCGAGGGAGACGGAGAGTCCATTCTCGGTGACGCCCGTGATCGACCCGTCGAACTCCTCGCCGACCCGATCCTTCAACAAGATGCAGCGATAGAGGCTCACGGTCTCTCGCTCGACCGTCATCGCGCGACGCTCCATGCGAGAGGATTGCCGCGCTTGGAGTTGCAGCCGTGTACGCAGCGACTCGACGTCGATGTGCTCGCCCCGGGCGAGCGAGCGCACGACGCGATGCACCGCGAGATCCGGATAGCGGCGAATCGGTGAGGTGAAGTGGAGGTAATCGCGCGCGGCGAGCGCGAAATGACCGATGTTGGCGATGTCGTAGCTCGCCTGCTGCATCGCCCGCAGCAGCAAGAAGCCGAGCGAGCTCGCGTGCTCCGTGTCCGCCACCTTCAGCAGAAACTGCTGGAGCTTCCTCGGGCTCTCCTCGGCCCCCTCCTCGAGGGCATGACCGAAGGCCTCGGCGACCGCGGCGAACGTGGCGACCTTCTTCGCATCGGGCTTGCCATGCACGCGGTAGATCGCCGGGAGGGCACGGCGCGTCAGGTCCTCGGCGACGACCTCGTTCGCCAGCAGCATGAGGTCCTCGACCAGCTCGTAGGCCTGCTTCACGCCGGCATCGCCCCGGGAGCGCACAACGTCCGTCGGCTCTCCATCCGGACCCAGGAGCACCTTGGCCTCGGGCAGCTGAAACTCGAGAGCGCCCCGGCGGGTGCGGATCGCCCGCAGCCGTCGGGAGATCATGTGGAGCGTCTTCAGCATCGGAAGCCGCGACTCCGCGCCCGGCTGCCGCGGGCCTTCGTCCGTGAGACCGAGCGCGCGGGCCACACCTCCGTAGGTGAGGCGGCCGCCCGACCGCATCACGCCCTCGATCAGTCGGTGCGAGAGGACCTTGCCCATCTTGCCGAGCCGCACCTCCACGGCGAGCGTGAGGCGGTCCTCGTGGGGCACCAGCGACGCGAGGTTCGAGCTGAGCTCCGGCGGGAGCATCGGAATCGCCCGGCCGGGGAGGTAGATGGAGCAACCGCGGGCGAGGGCCTCCCGGTCGATGCAGGAGCCGGGACGCACGTAGTGCGAGACGTCGGCGATGGCGATAATGACCCGGAAGCTCCCGTCGTCGAGGCACTCGGCCCACACGGCGTCGTCGTGGTCGCGTGCATCGTCGGGGTCGATCGTGACGAGGTCGAAGCCGCGGAGATCCTCCCGCGCCCGCGCATCGTGGGCTGGCACCTCGGCGGGAAAGCCGAGGGCTTCCTGCACGACGTCCTCCGGAAACTCCTCGGCGACGTTTTCACGGATCAGGGTCTTGGCGATCTCCACCTCCGCGGAGCCCCGGGGGCCGAGCACACGAAGCACGCGGGCCTCGGGGATCTCGCCCTCCGCGTCCGGGTACTGGGTGATCTGACAGACGACGTCCATCCCCGGCTCCGTCCCCAGCGGCACGGCGCCGACGATGCGGAACGTCGGAGGGATCCGAGGGTCCGCCGTCTCGAGCAGCAACACGCGCCGCACCCGCGCGAGACGACCCGCCACCCGCAGCATGCCCCTCTCGAGCACGCGCGCGACCTCGCCCTCTCGACCTTGCGCGCTTCGACGAACACGCAGCTCGACGCGGTCACCGTGCATCGCCTGCCCGAGGGCACGGGCGCCGACGAACACGTCGGGACCGCCGTCGTCGGCGCTGACGAACGCGAATCCCCGGGCCGTCATCGCGAGCCACCCGGTGACATTCCCGCCGTCGGACTCGACGCGCCGAGGCACGGACGGCGCGACCGGATCCGTGGCCGGAGCCGACGCTCCGAGGCCCCGCACCGCCGCGGCGGGTCCTGCCTCCGCCGACGCGCGAGGCGCGCGGCTCGGCCCCTTGATCGGGGGCGCTTCGGTGCCCGCGCTCGTGGGCCGGCGACCCGTCCCGAGGCGGAAGCGGTTGCCAGGAAGGGACCGCGCCAGACCGAGCTGGACGAGCTGGTCGAGCACGTCACGGACCGCGTCCTTGTTGTCCTTCGGCTGATCGAGCAGTTGCACGATCTCCATCAAGTGGGCGCTGCGCCCCCCCACGGCACGCAGCGCGAGCAGCACGACTTCACGGCCGACCGCGCTCACTGTCCACCACCGAGCGCGTAGAGCGCCCCGTCGTCCGCACCGACGAGCAAGGTCCCGTCGGACATGATCGCGCACGTCGAGTCGACGTCGTGACCGAGGCCATGCCGGAAGAGGACGGTGCCGTCCGGCGCGAGCCCATAAAGAAAATCATCCTGTGATCCCACGTAGATCCTTCCATCGGGGTCGATGCGGGCAGAGGCCCGCACTCGCCCCGAGGTACGCACTCGAAATCTCTGGGTCCCATCCGGCGCGATGCCATGGATGGAACGATCGTCACTGCCCACGATGATGGTCCCGTCGGGCGCGATCGCGGGCGTCGACCGAACGTCCGCCTCGCACGCGTAGCGCCAGCGCTCGACACCCCGCGGGTCGAAGGCGATGACCTGTCCGAGATCCGTCCCCACGTAGATGGTGCCGTCGTCTCCGATGGCCGCGCCCCCATCGACGCTGGCGCCCACGCGGGCTTCCCACGCGACGGTTCCGTCGCGTCGACACGCCAGAAGACGGCCCTCGGTGGTGCCGACGAGGATGAGACCCGCCGGATGCACCGCCGGCGACGTGCGCAGGGCAGCGGCCGTCGGCAGATGCCAGCGAAGCACACCGGTGGATTCGAAGGCCCATAGCCCGTCGGCCGCGACGTACACGACGCCCTCGTGATCGATCGTCGGGCTCGCATCGACGGGGGCGCCGAGGGCGTGACGGAATCGCACCTGTCCCTGCGGGGTGAGGCCCACGACCGAGCCCTCGTGGTTCCCCACCACGATGGTCCCGTCCGGCGCGACGGCGGCGGACGCGAAGAACCGGTCCGCGGCGGTATGACGCCAGAGCAGGCGACCATCCGGGGCGAGCGCCGCGAACGTGTGATCGCTGGAGCCGATGTAGATGGTGCCGTCCGGGCCGACGACCGGCGATGCGGGAATCCGTGCGCTCGTTCGGTACGCCCACCGCAGCGCCGGGTCGACCGTCGGCCCACGAAACGATGAGCGCCCTGTGTGCTCCGCGCCGCCCATGAACATGGGCCGCTCCGGCGACGGGCTCGCGGCTTCGAGGGGCACGTCCGCGTCCGCAGGACTCCCCGCATCCGGAGGAGCCTCTCCGCCCGTATGGACGGGACGGGCGACGAGGGCCCTCTCCTGCCTCACATCGTCGAGAAACCGGCATCGGCCCTCATGGCAGATGCGATCTGACCGGCACTCTCGATCCGACATGCACGGCCCCGGCGCGGGCGGCGTTGCACCGCAGGCGATGGCCGTGAGCGCGACGACGAGGGCGGAGGAGAAGCCCACCGCGGCATGGCGCCACCGCCTCGCACTTGCCCCAAGAGCCATCCGTCCGCGGGAGCGCTTCGGCGACGAGCGAACAGGTCTCTCCGACGGCGCGATGCGCGTCACGAGACCGCGTGAGACGAGTCCCATGGTCGCGGGAGGCGTAGCAGATCAGGGGGCCGTCGTCGCCTCGGAGGGTGCCGCCCGGTCAAACCATCGAACGCGGCCGCCGTGCACCCACGCGATGCGGCGCGCCGAGGGCGACACCGCCACGTCATGCGCGGCTCCGACGGTGAACGGCTCGAGCGTGGGGCTGGCCGGGACCGCATCCTCCGCGCGACCCTCCACCGGAGAGGTCGGGATGTCCGAGGACGGCGTGTCCCACGTCGCAGGGCGCAGGAAGGTCGTGCGGAGCTCGGGGATTCGCTCGACGAGGAGGATGCCGAACCCCGTCAAGGACGCCCATGCGCGGGCATCGGCCGTGGCGTGCCCCGCGAGGATCGGAGACGGTGCGGGGACGCCCTGAGCGAGATCGACGGGTGCCCCGGACGGCTGCGCCGACACGTCGAGAGGCACGAGCCGCAACACCTCGGCGCGCGCCAGCAGCGCCCCCTGCGGAGCCCAACCGAGGACGTCCCAGCCATCGTCGTCCGCCCGCTGCCGAGGAGCGAGCTCCGGACACGCCGCGCCCCACGGAGCGGGACGCGGCGCGACCGGCACGTCGACGGAGGGCCCCACGGCACCGAGCGGCCCGGCACGTCCGAGTCTCAACACCGTTCCCTCGCAGCGGCGCTCGACGGCCTGCACGCGCCATGTGCCCGAAGGGTCGACGAGTTCGAGGGAGCCGCCCGCGGCCGCCTCGGATGCGCCGCCGTCGACGTCGAACACGAGGGGCGGATCACTCCGGACCAGAAGCCGCGACTCGTCGAGAAACGCAAGCCGACCGACGCGCAGGCCCTCGGGCGCGCCGGGTGCCGGCTCGGGCACGGGGGGCCCCCGATGCACGGTCCAACCGCCGGTCGGCAAACGCCCGATCGCCGTGCGGGACCGGGCGACATCCACCTCGCGGGCCTGCAGTTCACCGACCCCGAGACGCGCGAAGGAGGCGAGCGCAGCGCGGGCGTCGCCCTCGCGTGCCGCAGCCTGCGCGACCACTGCGATCGCCTTGGCCGCCGCGCTCGACGACGGGCATCCAACCCCTGGCTGCCCGCCCACTTCCAGGGCCAGCTCAGCGCCCCCGCGGCACAATGCATCGAAGAGCGCAACGGCCGACGTCGCGGTGACACGCGCGGCTTCCGGATGCCGCCGCAGCTGTCGCTGCGCCTCCGTCGCGAGCGTCGTGATCCGCGCGTCGGGCTCCGCCGGATCGAGGGCCAGCCCGGCAGGACGGTCGAAGAATCCGAGACGCACGTGCGCCTCGGGTCCGGCTGCAGCGCCTCCGAGCTGCACGTCGACGTGCAGGTCGGAATGACCATCCGCGTCCCGGTCCTCGGCGCCGAAGCTCAATCCCGCGGCCGGCCGTTCTGCATCGCCCACGCGCAACGCGAAGCGCTGCACGAGACGGACCTCCGAGCCCACGTCGAGGACCACCCGGTGCAGCACCCGCGTCGCCGTCGTGACCTCGGCCGGGCATTGCACATCGACGCTCGCCACCACGAAGGCGGATCCATCCACCTGCGCGAAACCCGCCTGAGACGCGATGCAGCCCGCCCCTCCCGGCCACACGGCGACCTCGCTCGCAGGGGCGAACCCAGCCGACCCACGCCGCGAGACGAGCACCCGCGGTCCGTGCACGTCGTTGCCGGCGGTGATCAAGAGCACGTCTCGGTCGCCATCGGGCTCGAGGTCCCACAGGGCCACCGCTCTCAGCTCTTCGCCGCCTGCCTCGACGGCCGCCCCCGCATCAGTCCACGACGCGTGGCCGGGGGGAACCGGAACCGAGACGAAGGGCGGAGGCGCTTCCGGGGCCTCGGGCGCCGGCAACGCCGGCCCGGGACGAGCCCCTCCGGCGTCGAGGCCGAACGGCACGGGCTCCCCGCGGCAACTGGAGCAGCCCGCCATCGTGAGGGCCACGAGGACGGCGAGGAGCGGAGCACGAAGAAACGTCACGTCGGCGTCTTACCATCTCGCCATGGGACCCCGCACCTCGCGCCAGCGCTCCGATTCTCTTTTTCGTTGCATACGATTATCTTGCGGCGGTGATGCGGCCTGGAACGACCTCGACACGACCCCATGCAGCGCCCGTCTCGCGCGGCCGACTCCCATGCGCGCTCGGGATGATCCGCGGGCTGGCGCTCGTGGTGGCCGTCCTCGCTTCGGGCGGACTGCTGGGCTGTGACGGCGGCACCGCGCTCCCGCCGGACGGCGGCGCCGGCGAGGGCGGCAGCCCGGGCGACGCAGGCGGTTCCGATGGCGCCACGGCGTACGAGCTCGAGGCCTACTGTCCGGGGGCGCCGGGATGCGCGTCCGCCGGCGACGGCGTGCTCCGCGTCGGCGCTGCCCGCGCGGAGATCACGGCGATCGTGGATGAGCGCACCGACATCCAGACCGTCGACGTGGACATGGACGGCGAGTTCGACCCGGACGTCGACGACTACGCCGATCGCGACGGAGTGCCCGGCTTCCAGGGCGTGTGGATGGCAGGGTTCGGGAACGCCCGATCGGCGCGCAGCATCCACGACCCTCAATGGGCCAGAGCGGTCGCGGTGCAGTCGGGTGACACCACGGTCGTCCTCGTCGCGCTGGACTGCGTGGGCTACTTCATCGACGAGATGGACCTGGTGCGCGCGTCCGTCGCCGACCTCGACGTCGACTTCGTGTCCATCAGCGCGACCCACGTGCACGAGGCCCGCGACACCATCGGACTCTGGGGCATCGACACGAGCACGACCGGCATCGATCCGGAATACATGAGGACGCTGCGCGCCCAAGCCGCGAGGGCCATCCGCGATGCGGTCGCCGACCTTCGCCCCGCGAACGTCGAGTACGCGCAGGTCCGCCTCCGAGACGTCGTCGACGACATCACCACCCTCGTCAGCGACGTGCGCGACCCGGTCATCCTCGATGACGAGATCCGGCTGCTCCGGTTCCTTCGCGCAGGCACCGACGAGTCGATCGCGACCCTCGTGAATTTCGCCAGTCATCCGGAGTACCTCGACGACCGCAACACCGCGCTCTCGAGCGATTTTCCCGCCTGGCTTCGCGACGGAATCGAACAAGGCGTGACCGGCCCCGACGGCGCGAGGGTGCCCGGGCTCGGCGGCCTCGCCGTCTTCTTCAATGGGGCGCTCGGCTCGCAGGTCGGTCCCGGGGCCATTCACCCGCGGCGGTGGGACGGCACGCCGATCGAGTCGAGCGCGCGCCTCGAGACGACCGAGGTCGTCGGCAGCCAGCTCGCCTACCACTGCCTGCGCGCGCTGGCCCCGGGAGGAGGTTCCGTGAGGGACGAGACCGCCGCCGTGGGATTCCGGAGGAGGCGCTTCTTCGTCGACGTTCAGAACCGTGGGTACCACGCCGGTCTGATCGCCGGGATCTTCCAGCGCGCGACCTTTCACTTCGATCCCATGCGGCCCATCTCCGCCGCCAACGAGCCCGACGTGCTGACCGAAGTGTCTGTCGTCGACATCGGCCGGGCCAGGATGATCGGCGCACCCGGCGAGCTGGACCCCGCGCTCTTCGTGGGCGGGTACGATGGATCCTTCACGCCGCTCGGAACGCCGATCGTCGATCCGTCGAACCCTCGCCCCCCACAGCTCGAACGGGCACCCGCCCCGCCCTACTTGCAACAGAGCGCTCGAGACGGGGGCTTCGAGTACGTCTGGCTCCTCGGCTTGACCAACGACTACTTGGGGTATTTCATCCCGGCGTTCGACTACGTGCTCGATGTGGGGAGTCCGTACCTCGAGGAGGCCTCGGGCGATCACTACGAAGAAACCAACAGCGTCGGCATCGACGGTTGGCCGCGGATCGAGCTCGAGATGCGATCCCTCCTGGCGTGGTCGCCCGACACCTGAGAGGCTCGCCGAAAGACGACGTTCGTTGCCCCGTCAGGGGTCATCAGAGAGGAACCGAGACGATGCTGAGGGACATGGCTTCGAAGGGGTGGGCGCTTCCGTTGGCCCTGGCCGTCACCGCGTGCGGCGGCGGAGGCGGTGGGGCGGTCGACGCGGGCGGCGGCGGCGACACGGACGCGGGCACGGCGATCATGCTGCCCGTGCTCTCGACCGGGACGATGGCGAACCCGACGATGGGCACGCCGGACCATGCGTGCGCGGGCACGCGCACCCAGCCCACACCCGGCGCCGAGCTCGACGTGAACTTCCAGCTCCGCTACTTCGGTGAGGGTTCGGCCGCGCGGAACACGCGCGTGTGGTTCTTCGCCGACAACGTCATCCGCGACACCTGTGAGCCCGCGAACTGTCAGGAGTTCACGTCGGCGATGGACACGGGCAATGCGATGGTCCGCGCGGCGGCGAACAGCTGGTACGCGTACCGCGTGTTCGCGCGCATGGGCCCGACGGCCGGGACGACCGTCGTGGACTCCGTGCAGTACAACGAAGAGGCCCCTGCCGCTTCCGGCGGGAGCGTCGAGGGCAACGCCGTCGCTCAGCAGACGCTGAACCTCATCCCGGCCGTGCTCGGCTTCACCCGCGAGCCGGGCCGCGCCCTCGTCGCGGGCGAGGTGCAGGACTGCGCGGGGAACCCGATGTACGGCGCGACGATCCGCATGTACGACGGCGACGCCGAGATCCCCGAGGGCGAGCTGAACGCCGACCCGCATTACCGCTTCTTCAACGGGGACAGCTCCCCGGACGCGGCCCAGATGTGGACGAACTCCGATGGGCTCTACGCCGCGGCGAACATCCCGCCGCCTGCGGCCGGGGGTCTCGTCCGGATCGAGGCGTGGGGACGTCGCACGGAGGCCGACACCGTTCCGGTGCGCCTGGGATGCGAGGCCGCACGGATGCTGGTCGACGGAGTCACCATCGTGAACATCGGGCCGGAGCGCAGCGACTACCCGGCGGGTCATCCCTGCGCTCGCTGAAGCCCTTCTCGGTTCGAGGCGGGACCGTCCTCCCCCGGC
>CAIKNO010000063.1 GCA_903828805.1 uncultured Sandaracinus sp.
TGCAGGAGACGGATGCAAGAGCTCGGCGAGACGCGGGGGCGGGGGTGGCGGCGGGGAGGCTCCCACAAGCCGAGCGGGGGAGGGGGTGAAGGTGCTTGGCGATTGCGAAACTTCAGGCTGTCGTCTGGCGGCAGCTGCGATGGCCGACGGCGACGGTTCGTCATCGTCTGTCAGGTCCGCCCAGGCGGGCGTGAGGGACAGGGTGAGAGGGTTGTCCTTTTCAACAGGTGCTGCAGCAGCCGCAATGGTGGCGGTGATGACCTCGAGCTCCAGTCTCACTTCCACATACCCCTCCTCCTCCTCCTCGTCGGCCAATTCGGCAGCATCATCGGGCGGAGGCTCGGGCGAGGCGGTGCGGTCGAGGGTAGCGTCGTCGTGCTGGCGGGTGCAGGTGTGGCGGGTGGCGTCGGGCTCGGACAAGCCCCCCGCCGCGAGCTGGGCGCGCTCGGCGGGAGGCAGGGAGGCGACCCAATCGCGGTAGGCGGTGGAGTAAGCCGAATCGCGCTCGGCCTGGCGGTCGGCGTAGGTCATGGCGACACCTCCGGTGTGGGCGATGGGCTCGGGGCGATGGGCGAAGTGTCGGACGGCGCGACGTGGTCGGACTGGCGGATTAGGGCGAGCCAGTCCTCGGCGCGCATGGTGACGAGCCAGCCGGAGCGGTTGCGGGTGTGGGCAACGACGGGGATTTTGTGAGCCCCCGCGTCGGCGATGGACTGAGACATCGCGCGCCAGATGTTCAGCGCCTCGACGGCCTTCACCTCGAAGTGAATCCCCGGCAACTCGGGACAGGCGACGTCGGGCGAGTCGGCACCGCCGGAATACTGGACGCCGCGGTGGGCCTTCTGGAATCCGGCGTCGCGGAGCACGTCACGCCAACGGCGCTCGCCGCGCTTTCCTTTTTCGCGGGAGTTCATCGGACACCTCCTGCGACGCGGCGCGGTTTGTGTGTCCCACCGAAAGAAGTGGGGAGAGCGATAGCGATGCTCTCCCCCTTCTTCTTTAGAAGAATAGAGCCCGGGATATGTCCCGGTCTAGATCCCGGGTGTGTGTCCCGGGTGCTAGGGGGCGGGACACAGGCGGGATACCGAGCGGGACACAGGGCGGGATACGGGAATGAAAAATCAGGCGACGACATGGTCACAGCCCCTCCACTTTTTGAGGTTAGAATCGAAGACGATGATACCCCGGTCGCTCTTCCGCATGTAGTGGAAGGCGGCGAGGGCCTTGGATGAATCCTTGCCGGCCTCGGCGAGCTTCTGGGCGATGTGGGTGACGACTTCGCAGCCATGAGGGTCGGCGCGGTCGTAAGTCACGGGCGGCATGTTGGAGAACAGGGCGCGGTGACTGCCGATGAGGTAGGAACCCCCTGCCTTCTCGTGCGCGGGCTTGTCGCGTCCTTGGATGGATTTCGGATCAGCGGCGATGCGCTCGAAGTGCTGAGCCGTCCACTGGATGACGAACTCGGGTTGCGGCGGGAGGTCGCGGAGGATAGGCGACACGGTGAACGCGTCGGGCTGCTCGTGCGGCGTCATGATGAGGAGGGCGTCGGGATCGCGACCAAACACCGACGCCCCCGCCACGCGGTCGATGGCGTCGCGGCCGGTGAGATTCCCTTTCGGGAAGTGGGCGGCGATGAGGACGGCGGCGCTGGTGTCCTGTGCGAGCTTCTCCAGTTCGTTCAAGACCTGCGCCATCTCGGTATTCGAGTTCTCTTCGCGGTCGCCGTAGGTCTTATAGATCGGGTCGATGATGATGAGGTCGGCGCCGACACGCGCGGCCTGGCGACGCAGGCGGGCGGCGAGCTGGCTGATCTCGTTGTCCTTGCCGCGACGATTCCAGACGTGGAAGCGGGCGAGGTCGGAGGGCGTGAAGCCCCGGCCTGCGCAGACGAAGCGGATGCGCTTGCGGTAACTGAACCGGGCAATCTCCAAGTTGACGTAGAGGACGGCAGAGGCGCGCGTGGTGAAGCCGCACCACGGGCGACCGAGGGAGACGGAGATGGCGAGGTCGGTGAGATTCCAGGTCTTTCGAGACTTGGAAGGCCCGGCGATAATCATCTTCGCGCCCCGAAACAGGATGCCCTCGATGAGCTGCGGCGGATCCGGCTCGTCCTCGGCGCAGAACGTGGACGCGGCGATGATGTCGCGGGCGTCCTCGTGCGTGGCTTCCCAATCAGCGAACGAGGGCGAGCCGAGGTTGACGGCGAGAAGGCGTTGCACGCCCTCGCCGCGCAGGCCGCCGGGGCAACGGGAGAAGCGGGAGGGGTTCTTGTTGGCCTTGTCGATTTGGAAGCCGGGCAAGGCAGACCAGACTTTCTCGCGGCGGACGTGGTATTCCTCGCGGGTCTTGGCGTCGACCCGCACCCACGCATGGACGGAGTTGCCGGCCGAATCAATGAGGGCGGCGATGGGCAGACCGGACGCGCGGAGCTGGCGCTCCTGCTCGGCCTTCGGGATGGCGTCGCTCTCGACGAGGACATGGCGGAGGGTCGTCACGTCCTCGTCGGTGCCGTCGGCACCGGAGCGCACCGGGTTGATGCGGATGAACAGACCGTGGCGGGAGGTGAAGACGCGGGCGATGCCGCCGCGTGAGGCGGCACGCTCAAGCCAAGCGTCGCGGGACAGGGTGTTGACGCCGCCGTGTTCGGGGATGGCGCGTTCGGATTCGGGGTGGAGCGTGCCGGGGGCGATGGAGAGCACGTCGGCAGGCTCGAAGCAGGCGCGGAGGAAGGTCTCGAACTGGGTGGCGCCGGGGATGGGTGTGGAAGGTGTGGCGATGGTGGACACGGAGGATGCGTGAGGGCGTGGAGACGCGGGGCCGGTGGAGCGGGCGAGGTGGCCGCGTCCTTCGGTGGGTGGTGCGGCGCGGTCGGCGTCGGTGAGTTTGTGGGCGAGGTCGTGCTCCGACCACGGGGGCGAGCAACGGGCGTTATACTCAGCGAAGAGAGGGGCGGCCTCGGCGACCGACAGGCCGAAGCCCTGCACAAGCGTGCAGGCTACGGCGAAAGTCTGGTCGTGGCCGTGCTGCCCCGAGATGGCGGGCGGCATTTTGGCGAGGTAGCGCCGGGCGCGCTCGATGATGTCGAGCGGCCCGGCGCAATCGGAGGGCGACGTGTAGCGCAGGGGCATCAGGCGGCCCTCCGTTGTTGGCCGAAGCGGTCGTTCATCCAGGCACCGGCTTCGTCGAAGGTGACGAGGTCGGGGCGTGGGTGTCCGTTGCGGCGGAGACACGCGACTTGCTTGGGCGTGGCGAGGCCGAGGTTTCGCCGCGCGAGGATGCGGTCGATAATCGCGGCGGCGTGGCCCTTGTCGCGGATGGCGGTCGGGTCGAGTCCGTTGCGCTCGATCAAGGCGAGCTGCTTGGGCGAAGCGGGCTGGCTGTGCCAGGGCATCGTCGGCTCATATTCGGCGAGGTCGAGTTCGTGCAGGGAGAGCGCGAACTCGACCGGGTCGAGCTGGCGCGAGGCACGCTTGGCGTGCGCGGCCAGCTCGGCAGCGAGGGCGGCCTCGCGCTGCGCCTTGGCGTCGATCTCGTCGGCAAGGAGGTCGTGCTCCTCGTCGCCGGCCGCTGCGGCGTTGGCGATCATGGCCTCGGCGATCTCGGGGGTGGACGCGACCAAGTGCGCGGGGCGCACAAGGGAGTGGCGGCCGGTCATCCAGAGGAAGTCGAGGACAAGGAGGTTGTCTTTGCCGGGGTGAAGCCGCGTGCCGCGTCCGATGATCTGCGCGTAGAGAGCGCGGATCTTGGTCGGGCGGAGACATACGACACACTCGACGGAGGGCTCGTCGAAGCCCTCAGTGAGCAGCATCGAATTGCTGAGGATCTGAAACTCACCGGCTGCGAAGCGGGCGAGAATGTCAGCGCGGTCGTCGCTCTGGCCGTCGATGTGGGCGGCGGTCAGGCCCGCCTCTTCGCAGAGTTCCACGAAGCGGCGGGACGTGCGGATGAGCGGAAGGAAGACGATGGTCTTGCGGGTGCCGATGGCGGCGCGCATGGCCGACACGATCTCGCGGAGGGCGGGCTCGATGGCGTCGCCAAGGTCGGCGTCGCTGTAGTCACCGGCGAGCGTGCGGACGCTGGCGAGGTCGATCTCGACCGGCATCGTGCGGACGGCGATGCGGGCAAGGTAGCCCTGTTCGATGAGTTCGTGGAGACTGACCTCGAACGCGATGTCCTCGAAGTAAGCGCCGAGACTCTTCTTGTCGCCGCGGTCGGGGGTCGCGGTGACGCCGAGGATTTTGGCGTGGCCGTCGAAGTAGCCGAGCACGCGCTGGTAGCTGTCGGCGAGCGCGTGGTGGGCTTCGTCAACGACGACGAGGTTGAAGTGATCGCGCGGCCA
>CAIKNO010000064.1 GCA_903828805.1 uncultured Sandaracinus sp.
CCCCCTCGCGGACGAGCGCATCGGTGTTGCTCGGCCAGCGCTTGGGGATCTGCTCGAGCGCGGCCAGGGCGAGGGCGGGGAGGGTGTGGTCGCTGCGCCCGAACGCGAGCCGGACGAACTCGGGGAACAGGGCCTTCGGCGTGCCGCCGCCGAGCATCGTCGCGAACTCCTCGCCGCCCGCCGCGCTCATCATCGACGACCAGTAGAGGACCGACTTCTTGAGGGCGGGGAACCTCCTCGTCTCGACCTTGGCGCCCCGCGCCCGCAGTGCCTGGGCCGCGCGCTCTTGGGCGGCGACGAGTTCGCCATCCACGCGCTGCAGTCCGTTGTCGGGCACGTTCAACACCCGCATGCCCTCGAGGGATACGTCGGCCGGGTCACCGAGCGGCATGGAGGCGCACTCGGGGCTCTCCGGATCGGGCCCCGCGAGCAGGCGCACCAAGGGCCAGAGATCCTCTGCCCGGCGGGCGAGGGGTCCGGTCGTCAGGTAGCGGAGCGCCTTGCCGTGCGCGATGGGCCACTGGCCTGCGTTCGGGATGAGGCCGCCGGTCGCCTTGTGTCCGAAGACTCCGTTGAAGAATGCGGGGAGGCGGATGGAGCCTCCGACATCGGCGCCGAGCCCGAAGGGCGCGATGCCCGCGCCGACCGATGCGCCCTCGCCACCGGAGCTGCCGCCGGCGGTGCGGGTGTGGTCGTACGGGTTGTGACAGCGCCCGTACACGCGGTTGTCGCTCTCCATCCACATCAGCAGCTCGGAGATGTTGGTCACGCCCAGCGGGATCGCGCCGGCCGCGCGAAGCCTGCGGACCGTGACGGCGTCGGTCCGGCTCACGACGCCGCGCCGCGAGACGAGCCCGGCGGTCAGCGGCATGCCCGTCAACGCGATGGACTCCTTCACGGTGCACGGGACGCCCGCGAACGGTGGGCCGACCTCACCGCGGGCGCGCGCGTCGTCGGCCGCCCGGGCCTCGGCGAGGGCGGCCTCCACGCGGGTGGCGACGACGGCGTTCAGCGGGCCGTTGACCCGCATGAGGTGGGCGAGGTGCGTGGCGACGACCTGCTGCGAGGTGCATTCGCCGCTGGCGATCGCGCGTGCGATGCGCAGCCCCGACCAGGTCCGGACGTCGTGATCGCGCGCGGGGGCGTGCGACGCGCTCGAAGCGGGGGTCAATCGCATTGGAGGTCAGCTCCTGAGGCAACGGGGACGTGGGGGGCGCCGCCCTCGGCGAACGTGCGCAGGAAACAACGATATTGCGAACGCGGACCCTCGGTCTGGAACACGATCTCGTGCCCGTCCTCGATGCCGTCCGACGGGTGTTGGACCACGACCGCGGTCACCGCGGCGCCCTCGAGCATGCGGTTGCCCTGCGCCGGCAGCGGGATGCCGCCGCGTCCGCGCAAGGGCAGCAGCGCGTCGAGAGGCCGGTACGGCGCGAGCTCGGGCGTGGTCGAGTCGAGCGCGGGCCCGGCGCGGTCGACGGCCAGCGAGATCGAGAGGGCGTTCGCGATCGGCGGCAGGATGTAGTGGTCGACGATGCCTTGGAACATCAGCACGTGGCGCGGACCGCCGACCTCCGGCGCATCGACGAGCAGGCGTGCATAGACGGGCGTGTCCGCGGCCTCGCCCGCCCATTGGAGCAGACCGAGCACCGGATCGTCGGCGCGCAGCGAGCGCATCCTGCCGCTGTATCGGAGAAGCGCCTCGGCCAGGGGCCGCACGTCCAGGGGCCGCTCCTTGTGCAGGACGTTCTCGAGCCAGCTGCCCCCGGCGCCGCTGAGCACCACCGCGCCATACCGGGGCTCGAACGCGGCAGCGAGGGGCGCGATGGAGGCGCCCATCGAATGACCCATGAGCGCGAGGTGTGCGGTGTCGAAGCGCGCCTGCCCGGACCCGTCGGGTGTGACGAGACCCGGACAGCTCCGGGCGTCGACCGTGAGGGTGTCGAGCACGCGGGCGAGGAGCACGAGCTCGAGCGCGCTCTGGCGCAGGTTGTCGCGGAGGGCGATCGGGTTCTGGATGTTGAAGACGAGGAACTGTTCGTCGCCGCCGCTCACGGTCCTCGACCCCCCATGCGGTCCTTCGATGCTCACGCCGGCGAACCCGGCGCGGGCGAACTCGAGGGCGGGGCCGGTGCCGGGGGTGACAGCCTCGCCCCCTTCGACGGCGCGGGTGCCGCGATCGACGAGCGGTCGGTTCCCGCCGGCGCCGGTGCGGACGAGCACGGTCGTGGGGAATCCGCGCGCGGGCATCGGCGCCCTCGGGAGCGTGACGACGACGCGGGCATCCTCGTCGTGCTGCCAGACCGGAGTCCCCGATCCGTCGAGCACCCAGCCGCCCCCCTCGGTGAGATACGGCGGCGAACCGGCCTGGAACACGGGGACGCGAACCGTCCCCTCGAGCACGCAGAAATCGTCGAACGTGTCGGTGGGCGCGGGCTGCGTGACGACCGGCAAGGGGGGGAGGGCCGCGCTCGCGTCGACGGCGCGTCGCATCACAGCGAGCGGATCGGCGGTCCGGAACGCGGTCATCGCGACCAGCCGTTCGACGGGCTGTCCCAGGGTCCGGAGCGTCGCTAGGGCGTCGAGGAACGCGTCGGCCGCGTCCGGAGCGAGCCCCGCGGGGGCCGTGCCGTCGAGGAGCGACTGCATGGCGGGCGCGCGGGCCATCGGTTCGCCGTGCGCGCCGCGCAGCCGGTCCGTGACGAGGGCGGCATACAGCGTGCGGGCGCGCAGCGGCACGCCTTGCACCGGCACGAGCGTCAGCATGTGCCGGTCCCCGTAGGGTCCGGCGTCGTCCTGGAAGAACGCGTCGAAGGGGCGGGCGCGTCCCCGCTCCGGGGAGTCGGGATCGACGTCGATCAGGACGATCGGTGAATCGGTCGACAGGCTGGCGAAGGCGTCGGGCAGGAGGGACTCGTCGAGATCGCCGTCGAGGCGGAAATGGACCGGAGAGGTCGTCCCGAACCCGTCGATGCCGGCGAGGGCGAGGTGGATCTGATCGACGATCTCGGCGCGCAGCGGGTTGGGGGCGCGGGACAGATCGATGCGGCCGTCGCCGTCTCTCAAGTGCTCGCCGGGGAAGGGGGCGGCGTAGAGCGCGTCGTCGCCGAACTCCATCGACACCGTGCGGGTCGGGGTGGAGGAGCACGCGCCGAGGGCGGCCAGGAGCATCGGTGCCCACCCGCGTCGTGCGCGCATGAGCGCACTCTACCGGGCCGCGGGGCGGATGGCGACGGCGGGGGACCTTCGGAGTGCGGTCGGCGTCGCGCGCCCGGGGTCCCGACGGGCGGCCTTGAACCCGCGGAGCGAGGGGGTAAGGTGGCGCCGGCATGACGATCCGGGACCTCGGCTACCGCCCCTACGACGGGCTTCGGCTGCCTCCATCGAACAACACGTGGGTCATGCTTCGCGTCGGGCTGCGGCGGGCGTGGGCGTCCTGGCTCGTGAAGATCGCCGCCTTCCTCGGCGGCGCGCCCGCCCTCGTGGGCATCGCGCTGGTGGTCGGCATCCGACTGCTGGCGCGACAGATGAACCACGACGAGGACGTCGATCCGGTCCGTGTCGTGGAGGGGATGCGGCGCCTCTACACGATCCAGATGTGGCTCTTCGTCAGCCTGGTGACGCTCGGCGCAGGGGCGTCCGCCATCGCAGAGGATCTCACGCACCGCGCGTTCCAGTTCTACTTCGCGAAGCCCGTGACCCCGACGCAGTACCTCGCCGGTCGCGTCGGTGCGCTCGCGGTCTGGATCTTCTCGATCACGTTCATTCCTGCCGTGCTGCTCGACCTCGCGCTCGTGGGGACGGCCCGCAGCGCGGATGCGCTCGAACAGCTCGGGCTGCTCCTGCCAGCGCTCGCGTTCTCGCTCGTCTTGGCGCTCGTGTTGTCGACGACGTCCATCGCGATCTCGTCCCTGAGCAAGAGCCGTGCGCTCACGATGAGCGCATGGGTCGTCGCGTGGATCGTCCCGCAGGCGCTCGCCTCGGTCGTCGACGTGATCGCCCGTGCGAGTGGCAGCGCCGAGGGCTGGCCCTGGCTCTATCTCATCTCGTTGACCGGACTCCTCGGCCACGTGGGGGACCTGATCTTCAACGTGGAGAGCGGCGTCGACGCGCGGCTCCGATACGCCGGGGTCGGTTTGCTCGTGGCGGTGACGGTCGGGGCCGTGTGGCTCGCGCTCAAGAGGCTGGGACGCGCGGAGGTGATCACGTGAGCGAAGAGCGCCCGTCGATCCGCGCGGTGCGGGTCTCCAAGTGGTACGGCAAGGTGACGGCGCTGCAGGACGTCACGCTGCAGCTCGGCCCCGGGGTCTGGGGGCTGCTCGGCCCGAATGGCTCGGGGAAGACCACGTTCATGCGTCTCGTCGCGGGCCTGGCCAAGCCGAGCCTGGGCGAGCTTCGGGTGTGCGGCGCGTCGCCGTTCGCGAACCCCTCGGTGCTTCGCCGCGTGGGGCTCTGCCCCGAGGCCGATGCGCTCTACGAGGACCTCAGCGCCCTGGAGTTCGTGACCGCGATGGCGGAACTCTCGGGCTATCCGAAGGCCGAGGCGCGCGATCGCGCGGCGCGGGCGTTGACCGATTTCGGTCTCGACAAGGCGATGGAGCGCCGGATGTCCGGGTACAGCCGGGGCATGCGTCAGCGCGCCAAGCTCGCGCAGGCGGTCGTGCACGATCCCGACGTGCTGCTGCTCGACGAGCCGCTCACGGGCACCGACCCGACGTCGCGTCAGGTCATCCTCGACCAGATCGACCGCCGGGCGAAGGCCGGCGCGGTGGTGCTGTTCTCGACCCATGTGCTGCACGAGGTCGAGGCCCTGACCGAGCAGCTGCTGCTCATCGCGCGCGGGCAGGTGGTCGCGCAGGGCACCGCGCAGGAGATCCGCGACCTGCTGCACGAACACCCGCACCACGTGCGGGTCGAGTGCGACCGGACCCGGGAGTTCGCCGCGGCGGTGGTGCGCGTCGATCCCGGCCTCGTCGGGGTGTCGTTTCCGGCGGATCGGGCCGTGGAGTTCGAGACCCGCCAGCCGGACGGGACGTACCGGGCGGTGGCCGAGGTGCTCGTGTCGGGAGGGTACGTGCTCCACGCGTTGACGAGCCCGGATGCGACGCTCGAGGCGCTCTTCCATCACCTCGTGGACCGCAGCGCGACGATGGCCGGGACGGGCGCCGATGCCGCGTCGGGTCATGCCCGCACGCTTTCCACGAGGGGCGCGGGGCCGGGCGCCGCACGACCGGAGGCAGGACGATGAGCGCACCGCCGGTGCCGGGCTGGTTGTCGGGGACGCAGGTGGTGCTGCGGCTCGCGTGGACGCGCATGGTGCGCGGCTCGAAGCTGCGGCTCGGGGTCGTGGCCACGCTGCTCGTCGTGGGGGCGGCCGTGGCGACGCGCTACGCGGCCGCCGCGAGCGAGCCCGCGCAGGTCATGGAGGCCGCGCTGCGCCTCGGGTTCTTCGGCATGCTCGCGTACCTCCTGCCCTTTCTGTTCACGTCCGGGGCGGTCGCCGAGGAGGTCGAGGGGCGCACGATGCCGTTCCTCGCGCTCCGACCGTCGGGGCGGGTCGCGCTGGCCCTCGGCAAGTACGCCGCGGGCGCGGGGATGAGCGTGCTGCTGCTGTGGTCGGGCGTGCTCGTCCTTCACGTCGCGGTCCACGCCACGTCCCCTTCGGCCATGGTGGAGCACGCGCCGGAATCGCTGCGGGCTGCGGGCGCGCTCGGCCTGCTCGCGCTCGCCTACAGCGCCATCTGCCTCTTCTGGGGCGCGGCGGTCGTGGAGGCGGGGTGGCTGCTCTCGACGTTGCACCTCGCCGCGCTGGAGTTCGGGCTGGGGTGGCTGCCGGGGATGCTGCGGCTGGGTTCGATGAACTACCTCGCGACCCAGATCGCCGGCCTGCCCCGCGGGGGGTTCTGGCCCGAGGGGGTTCCGGACGTCGACGTCTGGGTGTGCGTGGTCGTCGTGTCGCTGGTCGGAGCCGTGTTCGCGGTGCTCGCCACCCTGGTGCTGCGGACCTCCGAGCTCGGCCTCGGCCGCGCCTGAAGGGTCACGAGGGGAGTTCCCGGCCAGGCCTCGTGGGGCTAACGTCCGGCGCCGGAGAGTGCCCATGCCGTCCCGCTTCACGCCTCGCTTCTGGTTGCTGTGCCTCGCCGCCCTGGCGGTTGGATGTCCGACGACCGCGCCGGGGGGCCGACCGCTCGGGATCGTGGACGGCACGCGCGAACTCGGCGAACCCGCGGTCGTGCTCGTGCAGGGCGTGCTCGGCCTCTGCACCGGCACGCTGATCAGCGACCGGGTGGTGCTGACGGCCAAGCACTGCGTCATCTCGCGGGGCGTCGAGACCCCGGCGCCGCCCACGTTCTTCTCGGTGGGGGTGGGCTCGTCGTCGAGCGACGTGACGCCGTACCGCGTGCGGGAGGTGATCACGACGCCGGGGGGCTACTTCGGCAGCGCCATCACCGACGGATCGGACATCGCGCTCTTGATCCTGCGTGCGCCGGTGCCCGACGTCGTTCCGCTTCCCGTTCGACGGGCGGCGCCGACCGATCTCGTCGGTCGAGAGGTCACGGCGGTGGGGTTCGGAACGACCCCGTCCGGGGAGATCGGCATCAAGTACCGCACGACCACGACGCTCCGGTCCGTGACCGGGCAGGTGCTCACCGCGCAGAACGCCATCTGCCAGGGAGACTCGGGCGGGCCCATCATCCTCGAGGGCGATGGCACCACGG
>CAIKNO010000065.1 GCA_903828805.1 uncultured Sandaracinus sp.
CGTCGACACCGACGGCGACGGCCTGAGCGACCTCGCCGAGGGCGCCGCGGGCACGAGCCCGACCGACGCGTCGAGCACCATCCCCGAGACCGACTTCTTCGTCGTGCTGCCGTACAACGGCGAGCGCGCGATGCGCCCGCTGCGCTTCGGCACGAACATCTCGCAGGCCGACGTGTTCTTCCTCGTCGACATGACGGGCTCGATGGGCGGCGAGCGCACGAACCTGGTGCGGGGGTTGGTCGACACCATCATCCCCGGCATCCAATCGGCGATCATGGACGTGCAGTTCGGCTCCGGCGGGTTCGACGACTACCCATACGGGGGCTACGGCGACCCGAGCGGCGGCCTGGTGGGTCCCGGCGCGGACCACGTGTTCTACCTGCTTCGCGGCATCGGCCCCGGCGACGAGGACCGGGGCGGCTGGAGCACGCCCGCGAGCGCGACGATGTGCCCGAACGACACCGCCGCGGCGCCCGACGGCATCGGGCGGATCATCGGCGGGCCGAACGGCCGCCCGGACATCCTCGAGTCGGTCGAAGGTCTGCCCTGCCACTACGGCAACGACTACCCTGAGTCCTACGTGCCGGCGTTGTGGGCCACCGCCACCGGCATGGGGCTGAGCTGGCCGGGCGGCTCGCTGCCTCCGGCGCCCGCGTGCCCGTCGATCCCCGACGAAGTGGGCAGGCGGCGCGGGTATCCCTGCTTCCGGCCGGGCTCGCTCCCGATCGTGATGCTCTTCGGCGACGCGCCGTTCCACAACGGCCCGCCCGGGACGAGCGGCGATCCGTACTCGTTCTCCGCCCCGACGTGGAGCCAGACCATCACCGAGCTGAACGGGATCGGCGCCCGCGTGCTGCCGATCTACTCGGGCGGCGGAGATGCGATCTCGGACTACAACGCCGCGGCCGCCGACACCGGCGCCGTGCGCTCGGACGGCTCGCCGCTGGTGTTCACCATCAGCCAGGACGGCTCGGGGCTCTCGGGCGCGGTCGTCAACGCGGTCTCCGAGCTCGTCGGCGGCACCCCCCAGGACGTGAGCACGCAGACGGAGAACGTGCCGGGCGTGAACCCGGACGACTTCAACGCCACCCAGTTCATCAAGTCGATCGTGCCGCTCGAAGGGTACCGCGACGGCGTGCCCGGCCCGAACCCCGGCACGAGCTACGCGAGCCACGACGACACGACGTTCTACCAGGTCATTCCCGGCACGATCGTCGAGTTCACCGTCGACTTCTGGAACGACGTGCGTCCGCCGGCCGCGACCGCACAGGTCTTCCAGGCCCGCATCATCGTCGTCGGAAACGGGGTGGCGCGCCTCGATCAGCGCCGCGTGTTCATCATCGTCCCGCCCGAAGGCGGCACGATCCTGATCTGAACCGAGACGTCGACGCCGACCCATGGGTCGGCTCGAAGGCACGGCGGACGCGAGCGCGCCCGCCGTGTCGTCGTTTCGGGGCCCTCGACGTCAGCGTCCGTCGAGGCGGAGGGGATGAACCACCACGCGGGCGCGGCCCGAGGGCATGGCGCGGAGCGCGCCCACGTGGCCCGCGAGGCAAGCCAGCGAGCCCGGTCCCCGAACGCCGCTCGGCAACTCCACCCCCTGGAGCGTCATCCGCCCGTCGGCCTGCACCGAGACCCGGAGCGTCACCTGTCCCGGCATGCCCGGGGCGAGGTCCGAGATGCAGCCGAGCAAGGTCGGACGCGTGGCGTCGAGCAGGGCGTGCACCGTCTGCTCCGTGAACGACCTGTCGGGATCCGTGGGCGGCGGCATCGGAGCCGGCGCAGGGCCCTTCCCCCGCACCTGGAGCGTCGCGCTCCACGTGCCGACCACGCGCTGCCCGGCGAAGGGCACCAGACGCCGCCGCGCAGCAACGTCCGCGCACGCCCGGAGCCCCTCCGACGCGGGGGCGGGGGTCACGTCGAGGACCAGGCCTCGGGCCTGCGAGAGACGCGCCCGCAGGCGCACCCGGGTGCGTGGACCCGGCGCGTGCTCTTCGATGCACTGCGCGACCTCGGGCGCCGACGCCCGCAACGCGGCCTGGAAGTCCCGGGCCCGGGTCGCAGGGATCTGGATGGCCATGCGACCCATCGCGGGGCCGACCCGCCCCGCGGCATCCATCCGGCGATGACCGCCATCGTGCGGTCGCCCCCCCGACGGCAACCCACGGGCCGCGGCCGTCGAAGGCTCCGCGGCCAGCGCCAGCGCGGCGCAGACGAACATCACCCGGGCACGACGCAGCATGGGCATCATCGAAGGTCTCCTGCCCGCTGGGACGCGCGGCGCAGCCAAACGGTCTCGTCCGCTCGCCGCGCGCCCACTCGGACGATCACGGACGCTGGTCGGCGCGCCACTTCTGCAAGCGCCCCCAGAACAGCTCGGTGAAGGCCTCCACCTCGTGCACCGGGAAGAGCGCCGCGACCTTCTGCCGCACCGCCTCCTTCGCCTCCCGCGACGCGAAGAACTCCCACACGACCTCGTCGAGGTGACCCAGGTGCGTGTCGCAGAACTCGTCGAAGCGCTCGGTCTCGAAGCGCGCCTCGGCGACCTTCGCGTAGGCGTCGAGCTTCTCCGAGGCGCTCATGTCGGTGGCGGCGATCTCGTAGAAGGGCTCCCAGTCGAGGTTCTTCCGCATCTTCTTCTTCGTCGCGGCGGTGAAGATGCTCCAGCGGAGGTACGACTTCACGAGCCACGGGAAGTGGTAGTGCAGGCTCGTGACCTGCGAATCCGGGCAGGGGTTCGCGTAGTCGATCGGGTACCAGATCCCGTCCTTGCGGAGCGACTCGCAGGAGTTGAAATCCCACCCGAAGAAGGCGTTGATCGTGAGCGTCACCTTGCGCAGGTGCTCCCAGTCGGACGCCGACATGAAGTCGTGCTCCATGGTGTAGCGGTCGTGGAGCGGCGCATCCGGATCGTAGAGCACGCAGTGCGTCTGCGGTCCGAAGCCGATGCAACGCACGAAGCGGTCGTAGCCGTTCACGCCGGCCTGCAGGTGCATGACCGACTTACCGCTCTCGTCGTAGGCTTCCTTCAGCTTCTGCTCGTTCGTGCAGCGCGTGACGCCGCGCCAGCCGCCGCCGTCGTAGGGCTTCACGAAGAGGGGGTAGCCGAGCTCGCGGCCGAGCGCGCCGAGGTCGAAGAGCTTCGCGTACTTCGCGAGCGTGGGCTTGAGGTCGGGGGTCGCCTCGTACGACTTCGGCGGCACCATCCACGTCTCGGGGATCGGCATCCCGAGCTTCATCATCGCCGCGTACGACGTGTGCTTCTCCATGGACTGCACGGACCACGGGTTGTTGAACACGTAGAGGTCGTCCATCACGACGGCCTTTTTGATCCACTCGCGGGACGTGTGATACCAGTGGGTCAACCGGTCGATCACGACGTCGTACTTCACGGGCTGGCGCAGATCGAAGGGCTCGATCGTCACGCGCTCCACCTGGAAGCGGACGGTGTCGCCCTCGACCGGGATGCGCAGATCGAGCCGCTTCATCAGGTGCTCGTAACAGAGCGGCCAGCAGATGTCGGCGCCCAGCGAGAGGCCGATGTTGCGTGTCACTTCCGCCATCGTGTCGCTCCTGTCTCGCGCGGGGGACAGCCCCCCGCGGCTTCGATCACTCGTAGATCATCATGAGGGGACCGGGGAAGAGCCAGCTCATCCCCTCGCGCAGCCGGTCCCGCCAGTTCTCCCAGTTGTGCCCGTCGCGGGCCTCCACGAGCTTCACCTGCATGCCGGTCGCGTCGAGCAAGGGCACGAGGCTGCGGTTCTCGTAGATGAGGGACTCGTACACGCCGCAGCTGAGGAAGACCTTTTCGCTTATCGCCTTCGGCTCGGCGCGGTAGGCGTTGACGAACTCCACGACGCGGTCGAAGAGCGGGCCGCGGCGATTCCGGTGGCCGATGTCGGTGAACGCGAAGCTGCCCGACTGCAAGAGCAGACGCCCCCAGAAGCCCGGGTAGCGAACGGCGGTCGAGAGCGCCGCGACGCCGCCGAAGCTCGCCCCCATCAGGCAGCGCATCTGCGGACGATCCATCAAGGGCAGGCGCCGCTCGAGGTAGGGCACCAGCTCCTCGGTGAGGAAGCGCGCATGCCGCTCGTCGTTGCCGTACTCCCGCAGACGGTCGGGCGAGTCGAGGAACACCGCGATGAGGTCGGGGATCTCGAGCCTGTGGATCAGGTTGTCGAGCACCGTCTTCATCGAGGCGTAGTTCAGGTAATCGCTGCCGTCGTGCACCACGAGCAGCGGGTAGAGCCGCGAGCGCCGGAACCGCGCCGGCAGGTAGATGTGCCCGTGGCGTACCCCGCCGAGGGCGTCGCTCTCGAAGCCGAACGACTCGAGCTGACCCGGCCGCGAGAGCTTGTCGGGCCGCGTCCATTCGGGGATCTGATAGCCCTCGGCCTGCAACACCGAGTTCGCGCCGAAGGGATCCCGCGCGCGGTGGGGATTCAGCGGGTCCTCGACCCACTGGTTGCCGCCGCTGCGGTGGAGCTCGAACTTGTACTCGACGCGCGATCCGGGAGGGATCTCGGCCACGAGGTACCAGACGTCCGTGCCCGTGATGCGCTGCAGCGACTGCGACGACTCGAGCCCGTAGATCCAGTGCCGGAGCGTCACCCCTTCGACGTCGCCGCGGAACACGAAGGTCGCGCGGTTTCCCTCGATCACGGGGAAGCGACGGTTCGCCATCCACGCATCGACCTTCGCGCGGTCGGGCTCGCTCTGCTCGAGCTGATGAATCGCCAGGACTTGCATGCGGCTCAACCGAGGTCTTCGTCGGTGGGTTGAACGGGCGACGAGCGCCCGTCTTCGCCGAGGCGGGTCACGCGACTCGGGCTGCGAAATTGGCCCTCGGACCAGGTGATCCGCGCGCCGGAGGCCATCGCGAAGCAGCGGGCGGGGGCGAAGCGGCGGGCCATCACGCTGACCCGCTGCTCGTCCTCGAGCTTCAGCCGGATCTCCGGCTGCGGCAGCGCCACGACGCCCGGACAGAGGCCGAGACCGCGGTCCAGCACCTCAGCCGCCCCCGGACCCTGGGGCGGGCTGTCGTGGAAGAGCACCACGCGATCGCTGATGGCCATCGCCCCGGCCGACCAGGCCAGCACCGCCTGCCCGTCGAGCAGCTCCGAGAGCCCGAACAAGCGCATCCGGTTCAGCAGCGTCGCGACGTGGCCGCCCGCGATGGCGAGCGCCGCCGAGGCCCCGAGGATCTTCGCGAGCTCGCGCCGATGCCGCACGACCGAGTCCCGCTCGAGCGGCGCGTAGCGCGCGGTGAACTCGGCCTCGATCTTCGCGCACTGCCCCAGGTGGTACTCGTCGAGGCTCCGCACGGCCTCGATCGAGGCGCGCTCCTCCTCCTCGAGGATGGATGCAGGGGCCTTGCGCTGCCGGATCACGTGGGTCGCGTCGAGCTCGTGCTCGAGGCGGATCCGATAGAAGTCCTGCTTGTGCCGGAGCTGCTCCTGCTTGGCGCGATGCGCGGCGTGCAGCTCGCGGTCGCGCTTGAACACATCCTCGGCGCGCTGGTGCAGGCGGAGGTTCACGGTGCGCTTGCCGAGGTGCTCGTGGAGCTCCTGGTCCTCGCCCTCGCGCTCCTGCCAGCCGGCGGTCACCGTCGAGATCGGCCCTTCGACCCCGAGCTCCGCCGCGGCGGCCTTCACGGTGGGGTCGAAGCGCTGCGCACCGAGCAGCACGACCGCGCGCGGGACGCGGGGAACCGTCATGGGGCGGGGATGGCTCGACGAGGAGCGGCGTCGCGTCGTGACCACGGGGGCGCAGCCTACCAAGCCGAGGGGTCCGAGGTCACGCTTTCCGACGCACGAGGGCCCACGGAGCCCGCCCCGGCACCGCTCACGCCGGCCGAGCGCGGACCTTCACCGTGCGCCCGACCAGATCGAGCATGCGGCGCAGCTCGTCGTAGTCCGGGTGCTTCAACCGCACCCACGCGTTGGCCATGTAGCCCGCCTCGACGGGCTGGGTCGGCGTGCCCGGCGCGGGGAAGTGCGCGTCGATGATCCACGACCCGAACGCGCGCTCGATCTCGCGGACGCCGTCGTAGTGCGTGATGATGCCGTCGCGGTCCGGCCGCAGCGCCACGACGCCCGCGCTGAAGCGGCGCGACAGCGACTGGCTCGGGCGGCCGTGGACCACCGCCATCGCCCACTCTCGGTAGATGTCGATGTCGTTGCCCGCGGCGTAGAGATCCCAGGCCCGCACGCCCGGCGGTCGGCAGCCGATCTCGCTGAATTTCAGGCCCTTCGGCCCATAGAACCACTCCATGTGCGTGGCGCTCGTGCCGATGTCGAGGGCCGAGATGACCTTGCGCCCGAGCGCCTTGATCTCGTCGTATCCGCCCGCGGAGTCGATGCGGTTGGTGGCGATGAACTGCGGAGAGATCCACCGCGTACGCATCGCCTCGAGGACGTTCGGATAGTAGTGGCACACGAATTCGTGGACCACGCGACCGCCGATCGTGAGGGTGTCGTAGAAGCCCTCGTGGCCCTCGACGTACTCCTCGACGGCCACGTTCGCGCCGCGGTCGATCTTGTAGGACCCGATGGCCGCCTCGAGCGCCGCGGCGTCGTCGACGCGCGTCGTGCCCGACGCCCCGGCGCCGTCGCGGGGCTTGAAGATCAGGGGGAAGCCCACCTTGCGCGCGAACGCGCGGACCTCGTCGGGGCCGCCGCCGCCCAGGGACTGCGCGGTGGGGATCCCGGCCTGGCGGAGCGCGTCCTTCATCGACGGCTTGTCGCGACAGAGGAAGGTGGTGTTCACGCTGGTGCCGGGGATCCCGCACGCCTCGCGCACCTTGGCGGCACACATCACGTGGGCCTCGACGACGGCCTCGAGCCGGTCGATGCGCACCTTCTGCTGCAGCCGCCGGACGACCCGCTCCACCTGGGCCGTGTCGGTGATGTTGCCGACCTGCTCGTAGTGGAACAGCCACTCCCGCAAGGAATCGCCGAGGGCCTCCTTGGGTCGCTCGCCGATGCCGGTCACGCGCGCGCCGACCGCATGCAGGGCGCGCGCGAACTCGCGCTGGTTGGCTGGAAACGAGGGTTCGAGGAAGACGACGTCGACGGGCATGGAGCGCGACGCTACCACGAACCCGCGTCGGCTCACTCGTACCAGACGACGTAGGCGCTGAGCGCGATGTCCCCGCCCCGCGGCGTGCTGCCGGCGAAGCGGCCCTCGTACGTCATCGTGCTCTCGACGCCGGGCCTCACCTGCGCGGTGATGTCGGTGCGCTCGGCCTGCACCGGAAGGCCCGGGCACCAGTACGCGCGGCTCTGCGCCCAGTTGCCCCACTGGCCGGGGATGACCCCGTCGACCGCCCGCGCCGCGCAGCCGCGCGGGCTGCCGATGCGCGGACCGCCGTGCGCGATGGAGGGCAGCACCGTGCCGTTGACGGTGAACAGATGCTGGTGGTCGCACCACTCCGCGCAGCCGTCGCCGTCGGTCTGCCCGTGGCCGCTGAGGATGGTGACGAGCTCGACGCGGGTCGCGCCCGCGGGCACCGTGAACGTGAACGGCTCACGGGTGTTGTAGTTCGCGTCGAAGCCCCCGCCGCGGAACGCGAGCAGGCCGCCGGTCGCGCGCGGGGCGCTCCCTTCGGTGCGGAAGCGCAGCGAGACCTGCGCGACCCACTCCGTCGGCCGCTCCCACTCCGGGCCGAGCTCGACGAAGAAGGTCCGCGCGCCACCCTCGCGCAGCAGGCCGAGGAACGGCGTCGCGTCGATGAGATAGTGCTGCCGCCCGCGGCGCCAGTACGGGGTGATCCAGCGGGCGATCTCGCGGCGGTCGGTGCAGGCCTCCCCGTCCACGCACAGCTGCACGTCCGCGATGCGATCCCACTCGGAGCAGCCGAACGGATTGCCGTTGCGGCAGTCGATGACGATGTCGACCGAGAGCGCGTCGAAGGCCGCCATCTCGGCCGCGCTCGGGAGCGTCACGGTCGGACGGAACACCCGTCCGGTCGTGGTCTCGTCGAGCAGCGAGACGGTCGTCGTCGTCGCCGCCTCCGCCGCGAGCCGCGCCTCGAGCGCGCCCCGGTACTGGTAGAAATGGCCCAGAAAGGCTGCCATTCCGAAGGTGTCCGGGCCGCCCACGGAGGTGGAGAGGTTGTCGCCGGCGTCGAACGTCTGCGCGCGGTCGATGCCGATCACGACGGGCGCCGGCGCGGGCGCGCGCCCACGGTCGCCGAGGTCGACGATCGCCGCGGGCGTGCGGGCCCACGCGATGTAGTCGGTGAGGTGGGCGCCGACGCTGCCTTCGACCTCGGTCGCGCGGTCGGTCACGAAGTGAAAACGCTCCGACCAGAACGCCTGCTCGGCGGGGTCGGGGAGGGACTCGGTGAGCCCGTCTCGGAAGCCCGAGGCGAGGCCCGCGATGAACTCCGCGCGCGCGGCCGCATCGGCGTCGTTCGACATGAAGAAGTAGTGGACGTTGCGCGGTCCCTCGAGAAAGAGCGCGTCGGGGTACGTGCGGAACAGGTCGTCGGTCAGCCCCGGAAAATGCGTGAAGAACACGTAGCTCTCACAGCCGGTCCACGACGCCTCGAGATGCCACACGGTGCCGTCGTGCTGGTTCACCCGGAAGTCGCCGGCGACGTCGCCGAGCCCGGTGCCCGTGCCCGTCGTGCGGAACGCGGTGCGCGGCAGGCCGAGCGCGTCGCACACGTCGGGTGCCGCAGGGCCGGCGTCCTGCCCCGAATCCATCGCGGACTCACCGGCGTCCATGCCCGCGTCGGCGGGCGGCGGCGGACTCTCACCGCACGCGGTCAGGGCCAGGAGCAGAGCGCAGAGCAGCAGTCGATGGGGCGCGAGGCCGAGGCGGTGCATCGCGCCAAGGTACCGCAGGCGGACCACGGCGCGAAAGTCACCCGTGACGCCCGCTCACAGCACCCCGCGATAGACGTCCTCGTACGCCCCGACGCGACGCTTCCACGAGAAGTCCTCGGACATCCCGTTGTACTGCATCGCGCGCCACTCGGCGGGCTTGCCCCAGGTCTCGAGGGCGTAGCCGAGCGCCCACGCGAGCCCCGACGCGTCGAAGTGGTCGAACGCGAACCCGTTGCCCTTGCGGGTCGTGGGGTTCCACGTGTGCACCGTGTCGGCGAGGCCGCCGGTGCGATGCACGATGGGCGGCGTGCCGTAGGCGAGGCTGTAGAGCTGGTTCAGGCCGCAGGGCTCGTAGCGCGACGGCATCAGGAACATGTCGGAGCCCGCCTCGATGAGGTGCGCGAGCGGCTCGCTGAAGCCCTTGTGGAACGCGACCTTGCGGGGGAACTGCCGCGCGAGGCGACTGAACAGCTCCTCGTAGCGACCCTCGCCGCTGCCGAGCACCACGAGCTGCACGTCCCGTCGCGCCAGCAGCGGGGGCAGCACGTCGAAGCAGAGGTCGAAGCCCTTCTGCCACGCGAGCCTCGAGACGATGCCGATCACTGGCACACCGGGCCGGTGCGGCAATTTCATGGTCTCGGCGAGGCGCTGCCCGCAGAGGGCCTTGCCCGAGAGGTCGTCGCGCGAGTAGCGGAACGGCACCCGGCCGTCGCGCGCGGGGTTCCACTCGGCGTCGTCGATCCCGTTGAGGATCCCGAACAGCACCGAGCGGCGCGCCCGCAGGAATCCATCCATCCCGACGCCGTGCTCCGTGGTCTGGATCTCGCGCGCATACGTCGGACTGACGGTGGTGATCGCGTTCGCGTAGAGGATGCCGGTGAGCAGGTAGTTGATGCGGCCGTCGCGCAGCTGGTCCTGATGCAGGTGGTGCGCGGCGTCGGCGAGGCCGGTGTCGGGCAGCACCGACGACGGGAAGGCGCCCTGGTGGCCGATGTTGTGGATGGTCAGGACCGTGCGCGTGCGGTCGAAGAGCCTGTCCCACGCGAACATCGTCTTGAGGGTCAGGGGCAGAAGGGACGTCTGCCAGTCGTTGCAGTGGACGATGTCCGGGGCCCACTGGGTGTACTGGCAGAGCTTGAGCGCGGCCCATCCGAGCAGCGAGAAGCGCAGGTGCTCGTCGGGGTCCTGCGTGTAGATCCCTGGGCGGTCGTAGAGCGCCGGGCAGTCCACGAAGAGCACGGTGACGTCGCTGTCGGGCAGGCGCGCGGCGACGACCGAGAAGCGCAGGCTGCGGCCGCCGAGGACGACCTCGGTCTCGGGCAGCACCCGCTCGAAGCGGCGCTCGGGGGTGCGCACGCGCTGGTAGAAGGGCGCGACGATGAGCACGTCGTGCCCTTCGGCGCGGAGGGCCCGCGGGAGCGCGGCGGAGACATCGCCCAGGCCACCCGTCTTCGCGAACGGGGCGACCTCGGAAGACACGAACAGGATGCGCACGTCGGACCTCGTCGGGGCTCAGGCGTAGTGGACGCGGACGGTGTCGATCATCGTCTGCAGGGCGTGGCGCACCGCGTTCGTGTCGCGGTCGCGCACGATGGCGTAGCCGTCGCCCTCGTAACTGTCGCTCTTGGGCGCGCCCACCGTGGGCAGCTTCGCCTCGACGACGTGCTTGCCGATCTTCGCGCTCGCCTCCGCGACACCCTCGACGCGGGCGATGCGGCCGCGCCCCATGCCGCGGAAGAACGCGCACCCGACGGCGTACTGCCGGCGGTACGGGCCGTCGAACTCGTCGTCGACCACGGCGCGCGCCCACGCCAGGTACGCGTCGAAGTCGTGGGCCAGCCCCGTCATGCGCGTGATGTTCGCGCCCGGCGGCCGCTGCGCGATCTCGCCGATCGCGACCGAGCCATCCGTGCGCTGGAACCACTCCATGTGCGTGAATCCGCTCTCGAGGCCGAGGGCCTCGATCGCGCGCACGCCGATGTTGCGGGCCTCGGTCAGCACGGGGTGGTCGGCCTCCCGCGGCAACAGGCAGCACCACTGCACCCACGGGTTCTCGAGGACCTCGAGCGGCGTCGGGAGGTACTGCGAGAAGGACGTGAAGCGCACCTCGCCGTCGATCGTGATGGTCTCGAAGCTGAACTCGCGTCCCCGCAGGAATTCCTCGGCGAGCACGGGACGCTGGGGCGAGGCCTGCATCCCCGCGAGCGCCGCCTTGAGCTCGTCGAAGCTGCGCACGCGGAACGTGGCCTTCGCGCCCATCCCGGCCGGCGGCTTGAGCACCATCGGAAACCCGACGTACTCCGCGAATTCCGCGCCGTCGCGGAGCGAGCCGAGGAGACGATGCCGCGCGCAGGGCAAGCCCGCCGCGCGCAGGGCGTCCTTCATGCGGGCCTTGTCGCGGAACAGATCGGCCGTGCGCGGATCGGTGCCCGGGATGCCGAAGTGTTCGCGCACCTGCGCGAGCTGGACCTGCAGCGGCTCGAGGATGCCCAGCAATCGATGCGGCATGCCGTGGCGGCGGCGGAGCACCTCGACCCCCTCGATGAGGTCGGCCGTCGAGAGGCCGTCGTTCACCGTGACGAGGTCGGCGAACATCCGCGCGTCCTCTCCGCGGGGTGCCTCCTGCATCACGCCGAGCAAGCGCACACCCGGCAGGCGGGCGACGGCGCGGGCGAAGCGCATGGTGGTCTCGAGGGGGAACGGCGCGACGAAGACGATGGGGCGCTGCATGCGGTCCCCAGCATCGTTGCCGCCGACGCCGCGCGTCAACCGCGAAGGACTCGGAGCGGCCCGTCAGCCACCGCAGACGGGGCCACCTGCCGCGGCTTCCTCGCCGGTGACGACGTCGTCGATCCACACCCGATCGGCGCCCGACGAGACCGAGCCGTCCTTCTTGTAGCGCCACTCGAGCGTGTGCGTGCCGGCCGCGACCGCGGCGCTCGCGCGGGTCCAGGCGACCTCGCCGCCCCACTCGCCCTGCAAGGCCCCGTCGACGCGGAATTGCAGGCTGTCGTAGGGCGTGCCGAAGACCGAGCCCTCGCTCGACGTGGAGTACCAGAACGAGACCTCCGTCGCCGCCGCGAGCGTGACGGTCCGAGAAAGGTTCGTGCTCTGGGAGTCGGCGATGTCGCCGCTCGCCATCGAGCGGGTGCCGGTGTGGGCGCGGCTCGAGTCGACGAACCATCCCGCCATCGCGGAGGTGGTGAAGCCGGGCGGGAGCATGCCGTCCTCGAACCCGAGCGCGGGCGGGGCGGGCACGATCGTCACGTCGTCGATCCACACGCGGTCGGAGCCGAGGGCTGCCGAGCCGTCCTTGGTGTAGCGCCACTGGATCGTGTGGGTGCCCGCGGTCGCCGCGAGGCTCGTGAGCGTCCACGCCGTGGTGCCGGACCACGTGTTGATCACGGCGCCGTCGAGCAGGAGGTCGAGCTCGTCGAAGCCGGACTCCGTCGAGGTGTTCAACCAGAACGAGATCGTCACGGCCTGCGAGAAGGTGAAGGTCGCGCTCAGCGAGGAGGTCTGCGAGTCGGCGATGGTGCCGCTGCGCGCGGAGAACATCCCCCCGTGCGTGGTGCCGCTGGCGACCTCCCACCCGCGGGCGCCGCCCGGGGCCCAACCCGAAGGAAGCGCACCCGACTCGAAGTCGAACGTGAGGCTGCCCGGCGGGCTCGAACACGCGCCGGCGACGCAGACCCCGGTGGGGCACGCGGTGCAATCGGTCCGGCCCGTGCACGGTCCCGCGGGGCCGGCATCCGTCCCGGCATCCGTCCCCGCGTCGAACGCGCCGCCCGCGTCGAGCCCCGCATCGAACGCGCCGCCCGCGTCACGCGGCAAGCCCGCGTCGAACGCGCCGCCCGCGTCGAACGCGCCGCCCGCGTCGAACGCGCCGCCCGCGTCCAACGCGCTGCCCGCGTCCAACGCGGTCGATGCATCCATGGGCATCGAGGCATCGAGCTCCAGCGACGCATCGAGCTCCAGCGACGCATCGAGCTCCAGCGACGCATCGAGCTCCAGCGACGCATCGAGCTCCAGCGACGCATCGCGGCCCGCGTCACGCGGCAAGCCCGCGTCGGACCTCGGCCCAGCGTCCGGGCGCGGCGCGCGGCCCGCATCGGTCTCTTCTCCGCC
>CAIKNO010000066.1 GCA_903828805.1 uncultured Sandaracinus sp.
CGTCTGCGAGCCCGGCTACAGCCCTCGGTTCGACGCCTCCGAGAAGACGTACCGCTACCTGGTGTTGCCGGGCGACCAGCGCGCCCCACTGCTGCACGGCCGGGTCTGGTTCCTCGGTCCGAAGCGGCGTCACTCGGCGGGACGACGGGCGGCCAGCGGCATCCACGCCTGGCTCGATCTCGACGCGATGCGCGAAGCGGCCGCGCACTGCCTCGGCACCCACGATTTCCGGGCCTTCCGCGCGGCGGACGATTCACGCCTCGTGACCGTCCGTCACATGTTCTCGATCACCCTCGAAGAGGGCGCGTGCGCCGACCCGCGGGTCCTCGCGATCCACGTCCGGGGAAATGCGTTCATGAAAAACATGGTGCGGATTCTCTCCGGCACCCTGGTCGACGTGGGCCGCGGACGGATCCCGGCGTCGAAAATCCCTTCGTTGCTCGGCCCGCAGGGCGAGCGGAAGGACACGGGCATGACGGCGCCCGCCCACGGTTTGACCCTCATGGGGATGCGCTTGGGACGCCGACTGACGCCGGGCGCTTGACGCATCGGGGCGGCCGGTTATCCTTGCGCCCCCTTGGTCCGATCCTGGCGCCTCCCGGCGGCCACGAAGAGACCTCGACGTTTCTGTTTCCGTACTGACTCTCCCCTCCGCGCCGTGTGATTCGCGCGCGGCCCGACGCCCTCGCCATGTGATTGGCGCGCGGTTCGTCGCCCGCGCCGTGTGACACGTGCGGCCCGGTTGATCTCACGACTTTCTCGAGGCGTTCCATGAACCAGCACCCCGGCCTGATCGGCAAGAAGCTCGGCAACACCCAGATCTTCGAGAGTGACGGCAACGTCACCCGCGTCACCGTCATCGAAGTCGGCCCCTGCGTGGTGCTCGGCCGGCGGACCCTCGAGAAGGACGGCTACTCCGCGCTCATCCTGGGCTTCGGCGAGAAGAAGACCAAGCAGGTCACCAAGCCCGAGGCGGGTTATTTCGCCAAGGCGGGCGTGAAGCCGTCGCAGGTCGTGCGCGAGCTTCGCCTGTCGGCCGAAGAGGTCGCCAAGTTCGAGCAGGGCGCGACCATCAAGCCTTCGGACGTCTTCGCCGAGGGGCAGTTCGTGGACGTCACGGGCACCACGCGCGGCCGCGGCTTCACGGGCGTCATGCGCCGGTGGAACTTCCGCGGCTCGAGCACCAAGACGCACGGTACGCACGAGTACCAGCGCCACGGCGGCTCGATCGGCACGAACATGACGCCCGGTCGTACCCTCCCGAACCTCAAGATGCCCGGCCAGTACGGCAGCGAGCGCGTCACCATCCAGAACCAGAAGGTCGCCCGCATCATGGACGACCAGTGGGTGCTGCTGGTCGCGGGCGCCATCCCCGGCCCCAAGGGCAGCATCGTGGTGGTCCGCGGCGCGACGAAGAAGCGCGGCGGCAAGAAGGCCGCCTGAACGTCGTCCGCGGTGACGCCGCGGAGGACCAATTCGGGGCCCGGCCTTTCGAGGTCGTGTGTCGTTGAAGACATGAGGCGCGGCGACCTGAGGGTCCCGCGCCTTCGTCTTTGCTGACGCCGTCATCGACACGACGTGGGGCTCGACGGGTGGCAGGCCCCGTGGGATGGGACGCCGACGCGGGGCGGGCCGGACGGTACGGAGAGCGGAGACGACGATGACACGCGCAGGCAATCGGAGACCCCAGGACCACTGGGGGCACCGCGCGAAGAAGGAGGGATTCGCGGCCCGCTCGGTCTACAAGATCGAGGAGATCGACCGTCGCGTGCGCCTCTTCCGGCCCGGCGCGCGCGTGCTGGACCTCGGCGCGTTCCCCGGTTCGTGGACCGAGTACGCCGCGCAGAAGGTCGGCCCCCAGGGGCGGGTGCTCGGCCTCGACCTGCAGGAGGGCCGCCGTGCGCTGCCCGCGTGGGCCGAGCTCCGCAAGCAGGACGTGATGGCGCCCGACCTCGACGTGCTGATCGGCGCGTCGAGCTGGGACGTCGTGATGAGCGACATGGCCCCCGCGACGAGCGGCAACCGGTTCGTGGACCAGACCCGGTCGTTCCAGCTCGTGATGCGCGCGATCGAGATCGCCGAGCGCACGCTCGCGCCGGGCGGAGGGTTCGTCGCGAAGATCTTCCAGGGACCGGACTTCGAGGAGGCCCGTCGGGCGCTGGTCCGGCAATTCGACGAGGTCCGGATCATCAAGCCGCCGGCGAGCCGCACGGAGAGCATCGAGACCTTCCTGGTGGCCCTCCGCTTCAAGCCCGCGGCCGCGCGCGGCTGACGCGCCGCCGGGTCGGGCGAACGCGCCACGGCTCCCACGGCGTCACGCGCTTCGCGACCGGCGCTCACGGCATCGGGCGCTCTGCCGTCGTGAAGCCCTGGGGGTTCGCGATCACCGCTGCGCGCGGACGAAGGCGAGCCGGCGACGGGCCTCGGCCGCCTCGGGGGCCTCGGGGGCCATCCGAACGAACGTCTGGTACTCCGCGGCCGC
>CAIKNO010000067.1 GCA_903828805.1 uncultured Sandaracinus sp.
CGGGGCCGTCCCAATGGCCCGGGTGGTCCACCGGGCCCGCAGCGCGCGTGCGCTCAGGCGGCATCGTTGACGGGGGTCGCAGCACCCCGAACCACGCCGACGCGGTGGCTCGCCCGTGACCGTCAAATTTCGACGAATTCTCTCTGCCGTCTACACTTCGCGGAGCACCACGACGCGGCGTGACGACGCGCTTGCGTAGGCCGAGGGCGGGGAGTGCTGGGGTTCACGGGCGTTGGCCCGTTCACCCGCAGGCTACACGGCGAGCGGTCGCCCGCGTGGCGGGCTCCGGAACGTTGCGCGCATGGCGCGATCCATCGCGGCATCTGCAAGGGTCCAGCACGGTTTCGCCCCGATCACAGCCGACGGCCGTAAGGACGGCGCGCCCCGAAGTTGCACGACGCGCTCGTACAGGCGATGAGTTGGCGACCCGCTGGTCGCCGTCGTACGGGAGATGCTGATGAAGCCGATCGTGATCCCGCCGTCGCCCGCCTGGCTCGCGCTGCGCCGTGAAATCGAGGCCATCGGTGAGGCCATCGGTGAGGCCCGCGGTGAGGCCCGCGGCAAGGCGCGTGGAGAGGCCCGTGGCGAGGTTCGTGGTGAGGCGAACGCGCTCGTGGTGATGCTCGAAGCGCGCGGGTTCACGGTCGCCGATGCCGACCGCGAGCGCATCACCGGGTGCGACGACGTCGCGTTGCTCCGACGATGGATCACCCGCGCCGTGCGGGCGACCGCGCTCGATGAGGTCTTCGTCGAGCACGACGACGCGGAGTGACGACGCGCTTGCGTAGGGCGGGGGCGGGGAGTGCGCCCTGAGCAGGACGCGAGGAGCCATCATACGCTGCGATGCGAGCTCGATGCGGACGTCTCAACCAGCGACGATCAGGTCGTCGCGAATCTCAGGGATGTCCCGCGATCGCGATCTCCGAGATGCAGAAGGTCGCCCAGCGCGTTCCCGGCCACACCGAGAGCGCCTCGATGCGAACCGCCCTGGCTCGCGCGTGGAGGCCCTCCAACACGACGACGCGTTCGTCCGCGGCGACGTCGCGCTCGATCGCGTGCCCGCCATCGAACGTCACACGCACGCGTCGCAGATGGGAGTTCAACGGAAAGACGTCGCCGTAGCGCGGGGCGTGGAAGTCGTGTCCGGTGGCGAACTGCACGCGCTCCACCATGACCATGGAGGGGAAGGCGGCCGCGATCCACGACCCGTCGCCGGGCCCGTGCTCGCTCTCGTTCCAGGCGGTTGCAGGGTCGCCGTCGAACGCGCGCTCAGGGGAGTGACGCCCCCATCCTTCGGAGATCGAGCTCGACGCCGAGAGATCGGTCGGGTGAAGCGCCTCGAGCGCACTCGAAGTCTCGTCACCAGGCGCCTCAGGCTCGGGGGCTGGAGCGCGCTCAGCCACACCTTGTTGGGGGAAGCCTTCGATCGACACCTCGGAGATGCACAGGTCTGCCCAGCGCGTGCCGGGGTACACGTCAAGCGCTTCGACGCGCACGGTGCGAGCGCGAACGTCTACATCGATGTCGATGGTCCGCTGGTCTTCCCCGACCTCGCGCTCTTCAGCGTGACCACCGTCGAAGGTCAAGCGAACCCTCCGCAGGTGGGAGTTTGCTGCGAAGAGATCGCCGTGATTGGGTGAGACATGGTCGTATCCGGTCAGGATGCGGACCCTTTGAATGCGTGGGGCGCGGTCGAAGTGGGCGGCGAGCCAGGCGCCTTGGCCCGGGCCGACAGTGCTCTCGCTCCACGCGGTCGAGGGGTCGCCGTCGAACGCGCGCTCGGGCGCGAATTGACGACGCCCGTTGGAGATGAAGCTCGAAGCGCTTGTTCGATCGGGCACGAGTTCGCCCATCTCCGCGGAGAGCGCGGGCGGTGGCGCAGATGGTGGAGGCGACGGCGCGGGTGGCGGAGGCGGGTTGTACTCGTCGCTCGTGGGTGGTGCAGGCGACGGCGCGGGTGGCGGAGGCGGGTTGTACTCGTCGCTCGCGGGTGAGGCGGTCAGTGTATCTTGCGCACCTGATGGGCCCGTCGGCGCTGCCGTCTCTGCGGCGTTGCCTGGGAACGCATTGCGCAGAGCACCGAGCGGCAGCACCAGGCAAAACAGAAACGCCGCTGCCAGGACGAGAACGAGGCGATTCGTGAAGCGACCCGTGATCGGCTCGCGACCGAATTCCGGCTCAACCGGGACGCTCTCGTAGGCCCCCACGCAGAGGACCTGAAACGCGCTCCGCGAATCGACCGGCTTGCCGCTCGCGTCACGGAAGCGGAACGGGTGGTTCGGCGCCGCGGCGATCTTGGCCTGGTATGCAGCGATGTTCGCTCCCTGATATGAGAGCGTCGCCTCGAAGAACTCCGGGTTGTTGATGGCCAGCTCACCGAGCGGACCGGGTTCGACGGCGTTCGAGCCAGCCTTGCTCCCCAGCCCGAGGAGGGTGGATCGCAGCTGCAACACTGCGCGCGAGACGCGCTCGCACTCCTGGCGGAGTCGCTGCACGTGGAGGCGGGTGAGCACGCCCACCCTCGAGGGGGCGACGTACTTCGACGCGGATGCGTACACGTCGAACTCGGCGGCGTACCGCGAGGCGAGTTGCGTCTCTTCGAGCAAGCGCGCCCGCTTCGCAGTAAGCTCAAAACACTGCTCGGAGACCCGACCGAGCACGTGAGCCGTCGCGCCTGGATTGCTGATCAGCGCTCCGCGCACCTGCGTACCAACCGCACGCGTCGCGTCGACGATGTCGCCGTACTTCCATCGCTCCTTGAGCCAGGCGACGAGTGAGCCTGTCGCGACGGAAGCGAGCAGCATCGCCGCCGCGGACCCGACCGGGCCGGCGATCATGCCACCCGCGATCGCCGCCTGCGCCATCACTGCTGGCCCCGCGACGACGCTGAAGCCGACCCGCGCCGCGTCGACGACGAGGTCGATGCCGCCCTCGTTCACGGTCGCTTCGCCCGTCCTCACTCGATTAACGGTGTGAAGCGCTCCGGCCGCGAAGAGCACGCCGGAGATCCAATGCCCGAGATGATCGTGGACCGAGTGGTGCGCGTGCGAAGCGTGGTGGGCGGCGTGGTGCGCGTGCGAAGCGTGGTGGGCGGCGTGGTGCTGTACGTCGGTCTTGAGCGTCGCGTGCTGCCAACCACCATCGATGACCTGGTGCCCCTGCGCCGACACCCGCGCGATGACGCCGTTCTCCCTCAAGTATTGGTAGGTCTCCGAGTCGACGATCTCGCTATGCGGGTTTTCAAGGAGATCATTCGCGATTTTGTACGGATTCGCCTGCGCGCTCACCGAAAGCTCGCGCCCGTATCCGTCAAAAAATGAGAAGCGTCCCGCGCTGATCTCACGCGCGCTGATCCCCCACTCCGGGTGCGACGATACGCGCGACGCCGCGAAGGAGCGAGCGGCGAGGTTGAGAGCTTTGTTACCAACCCACTGGCCGATCTGCGCCGGGTTCATCGACACGATTTCGAGAGCCTTCTCGGGGTCCCACGACGCCTTGACCGCCGCGTATACCTCGTAAACGCTGAGCGCGACCGCGGTCGCGCGAGGGGGCGTTTGTCGAGACGCGCCCGCTGCGACGGGGCTCACCGCACCCGGCTGCGCTCGCAGAGGTGCATCGCCCGATAGCTCGCGCATCTGCGCCTCGATCTCTTCGAGGGGATAGGCGGTCATGAGCTCGTGCTCGAGCGCATCGATCACGGCGAGACGCTGCCGTGCACGGAGCTCGCGAAACAAAGCCCACGAGCCGACTCCTGCCCCGACCAGAACTCCCAGGATCATGCCCGTCATGACGATGAACACTATCGCCAGCAGAACAACCCGCTCAACTTGAATGTGCCAGAGCGGGCAGTCAGCTCATCAAGGGTGTGGACTTGTGGCGCGATGCGTCGCGATCTCGTGAGACGTTTGTCCTTGCTGCTGTCAGGTGACGTGAAGATCGACGAGGCGACGGTGGCGGCGGTCAACGTGCTCCCGGTGCCCACGGCGGCCTTCGGCGCCGCGGCTTCGCGATCGACACGACCCGCGCAGTTGCGGTGAGATCGCGCCATGGTCGCAGCGAAGAAGCCCGCACCCAAGAAGAAGCCCGCACCCAAGAAGAAGCCCGCACCCCGGTACCCGTGCGCCGGACCGCGTCGTGACCCCCTGATCGCCTCGGGCTACGCGCCCACGCATGAGACGGAAACGTACGAGGCGCCGCCGCAGCGCGGCGCAATGGGCGCAGCTCCTCGCGAGCTGGGATCGCACCACCACG
>CAIKNO010000068.1 GCA_903828805.1 uncultured Sandaracinus sp.
CCGGCACGATACACCTGCCGACGACGGCACCCAACAGAGAACCGGGCCCCGCCGTCGGGACGGCGGCGGCCAGGTTCGCCGTGCAGGTCGCCCGACCAACGGGTCGTGCAGGTCACCGAGACCCCGTCGCCGTACACCGCATCCCCGACCACGCCGATGCCGACCACGTCGCTGTCGCTGGGATCGACGACCTGGGGCACGCCCGCGGAACGCAGGAGGCACGGGTATTCGGTCGACCCATCGGTGCGGGTCGAGCCGGGACCGCCCACCGAAAAGCGGCCTCACCGCGGCGGCGTCCCGCTCCCCCAACCGTCCCGTCGTGCGCGCGCTTCATACGATGGCCCTCCTCGGCGTCGAGCGCGCACCGTACACACCGAGCCTCTCGAGGGCGACATCGTGGCGAGCCGGCGCGCCGTGGGCCTGCGAGCTGCGGCGTGGCGCCTGCGTCGGGCAGATGCCGACCCGCCTTCCGAGCCGCCCTCGGCTATCCTCGACCCGATGTCCTGCCGCGCGCCGACCGCCCTCGCCCTCGGGTCCTTGCTGGCCCTCGGCTGCTCCTCGCCGACCCCACGAACCGGCCTCGAACCCGACGCGGGCGCCATGTTCGACGCGGGCCTCGTGATCGATGCCTCGTCCGGGCTCGACGCGGGCACCGCCCTCGACGCGGGGATCTCCTTCGACGCGGGCGTTTCCCGCGATGCAGGCACCGTCCCGGACGCGTCGACCTGCACGCCGATCGAGGCCCCGTCGCCCGCCCCGTGGACGCGTTCGAGCACCGGAGGCCCGGCCGGCGAATCGGTCAGCGCGTGCCTCGCCCGCGGGCCTCGCCCCAACGTCGACCCCCGCATCCCCCAGGACCAGCGCTACGAGCTGACCACGTTCGGAGGCGGGGCCGACACCCAGCCCGTGTCGTGCGGGGGCATGCAGGCCGACGGCACTTGGTACTACGCCGCCGGGGCGCAGCGCTTCTCGTGCGGACAGCGGATCCGACTCGTCGATGCCGCGCGCACGCACTGCGTGGTGGTGCAGGTCGCCGATCTCGGGCCGAACATCTGCGTGGAGGCGGCCGGCGGAGCGCCCATCTGGGACATCTCCCCGCTCGCGGCGCGCCACCTCTACGGAGGCACGAGCTACGGCTGGTCCGAACACGTGGGCCTGGTCGGCGCGCCGGTCGGGAGCGACTCGCCGCTCGGCCCCTGCGACCCGCAGCTCGCGTCTCCGGCCGCCTTTCTCGAAGGATTCGTCGGGGGTCCCTGCCGCCGCGACGCCGACTGCCGGTTCGCGGGGGGCGTCTGCCGAACGGACGCGCAGGGCTTTCCGGGGGGCCACTGCACGGCCGCCTGCGCGACGGGCGGCTGCCCCGATCAGGCCGGCCCCAACGCGTTCACCGGCTGCGCCAATCCGACCGGCCGGGGCGAGGCCCTGTGCGCGGCCCGCTGCGATCACACGCTGTTCCCCGAGACCGGTTGCCGCGACGGATACGGCTGCTTCGAGCAGCCCCACCCGACCAACCCCACGGCGCCGACACGCCGCGTGTGCGTGCCGCTGCCCTGCGCCTCATGAGGTTCCTCCGCGCGCTCGTCCCGGCCCTCGTCGCGCTCGGCCTCGCCGGCTGCGCGCAGGCCCGGGCCCAGGACTTCGAGGGTCCGAGGCTCGGCTGCGATCCCCTCTCCTGGGAGGAGCCCATGCCCGCGCCGCCCGGCCAGGAGATCCGCTGCGGCGATGGCGTGCTCGGGACCTACACCGCGGCCTGTTCACGCTCCTGCGCGGGCGGCTGCCCCGGCGTCGACGGGTGCAGCGCCGTGCAATGCCTCACCGCGCACGAGGTCTGCGACGGCGCGGCCCTCGGAGGGCAGACGTGCCGCACCCTGGGCTTCGGGGGCGGTCGTCTGCGGTGCGCGGCGACCTGCGACGCGCTCGACACCGCGGGATGCGAGGTGTGCTTCTCGGGGCGCGGCACGCGCTGCACCGAGGCGAGCGCCGAGGGCCCGGTCGAGGGCCTGCGGCTCGTGCCCGGTCCCCGGGGCGCGCTCGCGGTCTGGCGTCACGGCGCGGAGATGAGCGTCGCCCTGCTCGACCCCGCGCCGGCCCTGCGCGCGCCGGTGTCGCTGCCCGGCGCGGGCGCGCTCGACGCGGTGCCGCTCGGCGCAGGCTGGCTCGTCGCGGCCGTCGGCGACGGAGCCGTCTCGCTCGTCCGCATCGACGCGGAGGGCGCAGGCCACGCCCTCGAGACGCTGCCCGGCGCAACGTCGGCGATGCTCTGGACGCTCGAGGACGGCGGCGCCGTGCTGACCACCGGCGGCACGCGGGGCGCGCCGTTCCGCGTCTTCGATGCGTCCGGCGCACCGATCGCCGCGCCTGCGACGCCGGCCCACGCGCAGCGCGCCGACGGGGGCCGCCTGATGCTGCTCGACCTGGACTGCCACGGCGTGCTCGCCGAGCCGCAGCCCCGCGGGATGCGCGTCGAGTGGACGCCCGAACCCGAGGATCTCACGCTCGCGTTCACCGGCCCCCGACAGGCCGGCGTGCACGTCGTGCGCGACGGCGCGCTGCTGCTCGGCATGGGCACCATCGCCGACGACACGCCCACGGTCGCGGTGCACTGCGGGCCGGTCCCCGCGGCCTCGGGCCGCACCTCCGACGCCCTGTGGGCCGGCGCGGTGCCGGACGAGGCCTCGACGCCCGGCTCCGGGATGCTGCGCCTGGGGGCCGCCGGGGGCCGATTCCGGGACGGTTTCGAGCCCCATGAGGGACGGGCCCGCTGGTTCGAGGGCCGGATCACGCCTCTGGTCGCCATCACGCCGCGCCGCCCGATCTTCGCCACGCACCCCAGCGTCACGACCACCGCGTATGCCCGGGTGGGCCGCCGCGTGCTCGGCCTCGCGACGGGCGCGGGGACCGGCCGCAACACGCGCCTCGTGGTCGGCCGTCAGGACTGACGCCGAGGCCCCCGTGCGGCCAGCACGGGGGCACCGAGAACGCGGCGCGCCTCGCAGACGCCCTCGCCTGCGGGGCCGCGCGTGGACGGGTCAGCAGTCGCCGCCGGCACGCTCGGCGAGCGCGGTCGCGAGGGAACGGCTGATCCCGGAGAACGAGTCGTCGCAGATCGACTGCACGACCGCCCGGCCGCCGGCCTCCTGCACCCCGCGCAGCGCCCGCACGATGCGGTTCGCGGGGAACGCGACGCCGCGGCTGCTGCTGCACACGGACGAGAGGTTCGTGGGCGGAGACATGCTCGGGTCCGGGGTGGGGACCATCGCCGGGTTCGCGAGCACCGCGTCGAGGTCGTCGACCGCGATGCCGGTCGGCACGCCGGTGATCGCGCCGACGACGAGGTCCTGGGGCTGAGGGCGCAGGCCCGTCAGGCCCTCGACGAGGGTCGGGACATCGAAGAGCGCCGTCGACTCGTACTCGTGGCAGCGGAGGTTGAGATTCACGTCGGAGTAGGCAGCGCTCATCGGGTCGAAGAGGCCCGGATCGACCACCGAGCAGTCGTCCTCGTCGGTCACGAAGAGCACCGCGAGCACCGAGCCGTCGCGCAGGAAGCCCGCATTCATGCGGTCACCCTGCGGCCGGCGCATCTCGGAGAAGAGCGGCGGCGCGTACCCGGGCGCCGTGTACGACGCGGCCTCGTTCGGCGAGAGCGCGACCAGCGCCGATTCCAGCTGACGCTCGAAGCCGCAGCCGCCGACACCCGCGGCGCTGGTGCAGGCGATCTGCTGCACGAAGCCGTCGAGACCTTCGGGGTTCGACCCGTCGTAGACCGCGATGGGCGACCGGTAGCCGTCGCTCGGGCACGCCGCGGGCCCGCCCGAGCCCGGCGCCGAGAGCAGCACGCCGTCGTCGCCGAGGCCCTCGCCGCAGGTCGGGACGAGGGCGGGTCCGGCGCCGAGGTCGGTCGTGACCACGCCGACGCGGACACTCTCGAACGACGCGAGGTCCTGGGTCCCGTCGCCGTCGAGGTCGCCCGTGGCGAGCGCGCGAAAGAGGCCCGGGAGCTCCTCGCGCAACAGTCCCTGCTCCTCGTTCATCGAGTTCGAGTTGTCCATCACGACGAGCAGGTCGAGGGCGCCGGTCGGCTCGCACACGCAGCCCTCGCCCTCGCAGGCGCTGCCGACGAAGGTGGAGCGCAGCGAGCGCGTCTCGAGCACGGCGACATCGCCCTCGACGACCGTCGGGCGCGGCGCGAACGAAGCGCCGCCCAGGCTCGAGATGAACGCGTTCGCGAGGGCCGCGTCGCCGCGGAAAGGAATCCGGATCTCCGCCGGCGCGAGCAGCTCGAGCCCCTCGGGCTCGAAGCGCACGATCGGCGAGAAGGCGCGGAGGCGGCCGATCCGGGTCGGCTCCTCGATCGAGACCGTCACCGTCGAGGCCGCCGGCACCGCGCCCGGCGGGATCGTGATCGTGAGGTCCTCGATCTGGACCGTGCCGCCCGCGGGCCCGATCGAGAGCACCGCGCGCGCGCCGACCGAGGGCAGCATGCTGGGGATCGCGCGGTCGCCATAGCAGCCCGTGAGAGCGAGCAGCGCAGCGAGGATGGCGGGTGCGGCGAAGCGGCCGCGCGGCGAAGTCGAACGTCGTGACGTCATCGGAACCTCCTGATGCGTGGGTCGTCCGGACCCCCCTCGATTTCCAAACGACACGGCGGGCCACGGCGTTTTTCTTTCAGAGCCGCGGTCACGAGGCGCGGGTCGTCAGGGCGCAGCCGGGCAGCGCTCGGGCACGAGGGCGCACAGATGCGCGCGCGCCTGCGCCGCGAGCGCGCCCCGCGGATGCTGCTCGAGGTAACGCGCGAAGTCGTCGGCCGCGCCGCCCGCGCCACTCCGCTCCCGCAAGACCGCGCGCGCGAAGAGGGCCGTCGCGCCGCGCGCGCCGCGCGGATCGAGCGCCAGGATCTGTCCGTACGTCTGCTCCGCGGCTTCGAGGGTCCCGCCCCGCTCGCGGTGATCCGCGAGCGCCTCGAGCGCGTCGAGCCGGATCTCACGCGAGCCGCCCGCGGCGAGCCGCGCACAGAGGGTCTCGTCCCCCGCGTCGAGGGCAACGAGCGCCTCCTCGAGCGCGGGAAGGGCCGGCGCCTCGGGACGGCGCGGTTCCGTCTCGCCGCGCGCGAGCGCGTCGCGTGCCACGTCGCCCGCAGGCGTCGCCGCGGCGTGGTCCTCGTCGCGCAGCGCTCCGGCGGGCACGGGCTCCGATGGCACGGGACCGCGCGCGGTCTCGCCCCCGGCCGCGGACGACCGGGCCACGGGCACGTCGACGGACTGCCCGGCCGCGACACGCTGCCGCGCGCCCGTCGCGCGGGCGAGCACCTCGACCACGCCCTCGCTCACGGCGACGTGCGCCCCGCCGTCGGGGTCGACCCGCACGACGAAGCGCGTGCCGACCACCTCGACGCGCGCGGCGTCGGTGACGATCGCGAGGTGCTCCTCGCCCCGCCGCTCCGGATGGAACGCGACCCGCAATTCCCCCTGTTCGAGGCGCACTTCGAGCGCGACCGGTTCGTCGGAGGCGACGGCCGCCCGCGTGCCCGGCGCCGTCCCGAACGTGGCGTGCCCGAGCGTCGCCTCCACCGCGTCCTCGCCGCCGACTTCCACACCGATACGCAGCGTCGGGGACGCCGTGCCGGACGCGTCCGCACCCCCTTCGCCGACAGGAACGCCGCGCGCGATCACCAGCACCGCTGCGGC
>CAIKNO010000069.1 GCA_903828805.1 uncultured Sandaracinus sp.
GCCCGTCCAGCTCGGCGTGGATCTCGGTGCGGTGTCGGGGGGGACGCGGGCGTTCTCGGTTCCGACAGCGCTCGCGTGGAACGCGGTGGATGGCTTCCTTTACGCCGTGGACGAGACCCGCCGCGGCCTCGTTCAGGTGGCGCTCGTCGGCACGGGCGGACTCGCGATCACCAAGGTGGTCGAGTGACACGGTCACGAGGCTGAGCGACGGAGGGGCCTGTCTTGGTGGCCAAGGCGAAAGACGGCGCGCACTCCCCCGCGATGCAGCAGTTCTTCCGGGCGAAGGAGCAGCACCCCGACGCGCTGCTCTTCTTCCGGATGGGCGATTTCTACGAACTGTTCTACGACGACGCCGTCGTCGCGAGCAAGGCGCTCGACCTCACGCTCACGGCGCGCAGCAAAGGCTCGGACGGTTCCGAGATCCCGATGGCGGGGGTGCCTTGGCACGCGGCGGCGGGGTATCTCGCCCGCCTGCTCGACAAGGGATTCAAGGTCGCGATCTGCGAGCAGATGGCGGACCCGTCGACCGTGAAGGGCATCGTGCCCCGCGAGGTGGTGCGGGTCGTGACCCCCGGTCTCTCGCACGACCCCGATGCGCTCGATGCCCGGGTCGACAACGTGCTCGTCGTCGTGGCGGCCGATGGCGACGCGCATGGCCTCGCCGCGCTCGAGATCACGCGCGCCGAACTCCGGGCCTGCACGCTCTCGGGGAGCGGAGCGCTGCTCGCAGAAGTGATGCGCTTCGATCCCCGTGAGGTCCTCGTCGTCGGGGGCGGTGCGCTCGTCGATGCGCTCCGGTTGGCGCTGCCGCGCGCTCGGGTCGCAGAGGCTCCCAGCGCGGTCGACCCCGTCCGTGTCCTCGAGTCGGAGCTCGGGTTGGAGGCGGCCGGTCACGCCCGGGCTCGGCTCGGGGCCGTCGCGCTGGCCGCTGCGGCGGGTGCCCTCGCGTATGCGCGGACCGCGCAGCCCAGGTCTGCTCTCGGGATCGTGGCCGTGGAGCCGTTCGACCCGCGCGCGCGCCTCGTCCTGGACGAGACCGCAGTCCGGAACCTCGAGCTCGTTCGGTCGCTCACGGGGCAGCGCGAGGGCTCGCTGCTCTCGCTCCTCGACGAGACGGTGACGCCGATGGGCGCACGCCTTCTGAGGCGGCGCTTGCTGGCGCCGCTCAGCCACGCGCCCGAGATCCGGGACCGACACGAGTCCGTGGAGGCCTTCGTCCACGCGGCCGGCACCCGCCGCGCAGTGCGCGATGCGCTCGCTCTCGTCGGTGATCTCGAGCGCCAGGCGACACGCGCCGAACTGGGGCTCGCGACGCCCCGCGACCTCGGCGCGTTGCGGGATGGTCTTCGCGCAGCGGAGCGCGTCGCCCACGTCCTCTCCGCCGACGTGGTCGAGCCGCGGCTCGCGCGCCTCGCGCCCCGTGACCTCGTTCCGGACGTCGAGGGCATGCTCGGCACCGCGCTCGTGGCCGACCCTCCCATCGCGGCGCTGTCCGGTGGGATCATCGCCGAGCAGATCGATGCGCGTCTCGACGAACTGCGCGCGCTCGGGGCCAACGGCAAGGACGTCCTGCTCGCGCTGGAGCAGAGAGAGCGGGAGGGCTCGGGAATCTCTTCCCTCAAGGTCCGCTTCACGAAGGTGTTTGGCTACTACTTCGAGATCACCCGGACCAACCTGCACCTCGTGCCGTCTCATTTTCGGCGCAAGCAGACCGTGGCGAACGGCGAGCGCTACACGACGGACGAGCTGGACGAACTCCAGGGCAAGATCCTGCACGCGGAAGACCTCGCACGCGCCCTGGAACAGGAGATCTTCGAGGACCTTCGGGCACGCACGGGCGCACACGCGGCCCGGCTGAGGGTGCTCGCCACCTGGTTGGCCGAGGTGGACGTGCACGCCTCACTCGCCGAACTGGCGCACCGCCATGGCTACGTGCGCCCGGACATCGACGAGACGCTCGGGATCGAACTCTGCGAGTGCCGCCACCCCATCGTCGAGACGCTCGCGGCCGCAGGGGCCTTCGTGCCGAACGATGTGAGCGTGGACTCCGAGGCGGCTCGTCTGCTCGTCATCACGGGGCCCAACATGGCGGGCAAGTCGACCACGATGCGCGAGGTCGCGCTGGCGGTCGTCATGGCGCAGATGGGCTCGTTCGTCGCGGCGACGACGGCGCGGATCGGCCTTGTCGATCGCGTCTTCACGCGGGTGGGCGCGAGCGACGACCTCTCGCGAGGTCAGAGCACGTTCATGGTGGAGATGCGCGAGACGGCGACGATCCTGCGGGAGGCCACGCGACGTTCGCTCGTCATCCTCGACGAGGTCGGCCGGGGCACGAGCACGTTCGACGGGCTCGCGATCGCCTGGGCGGTGGCGGAACACCTGCACGACGTCGTCGGCTGTCGAACGCTTTTCGCCACGCACTACCACGAGCTCTGTGAGCTCGCGGAACGCCGGGCCGGCGTGAGGAACTTGAACGTCGCGGCGCGGGAGCAAGCGGGCGAGATCGTGTTCTTGCACAGGCTGCTGCCTGGCGGGAGCAGTCGCAGCTACGGGGTGGCGGTTGCCCGCCTCGCCGGGGTGCCGGAGGCGGTCACGATGCGGGCCCGCGACCTTCTCGAAGGGCTCGAGCGCGACCGCTCCTCCGCTTCAGGAGGCGAAGCGTCGGGGTCGCTGCAGGGGGCCCGCGCGGCGGATGGAATGCCGGGCGCCCGTTCAGTCGATGCACAGGCCGCCCTCGACGGGGCGCGTCGACCGCAGGCCCCGATCCACGAGGCCGTGCGTCTCCTGGCGACGCTCGAGGTCGAGAGGATGACGCCACTCGACGCGCTGCTGACCCTCGCGAAGCTGCGCGCGATGGTCGACTGAAGCGGCGTCGGCGTGCGGCGACCGTGCGGGGAAGCGCCTGCTTTGCGGTGCACCGACGTGGCGGGTAGAGTCGGCGCGTCCATGGAGCATGACGAGGAACTGGCGCTGATCGTCGGACGCCTGGAGCAAGCGGAGGACCGCCTTGCCAGCGCGCTCGAGGACCGGGTTCTGGCCGTGCGGGACCTCGCGGAGCTCGCGGCGCGCGCACCGGACATCGGAGCGGGCCTGCCCACCACCGCCGAGGTCGTCGCGCGGGTCCTGTCGCGCCATGCGTCGCGGGGCATCGCGGGCCTGGCCTCCGTCATGGAGGAGGCGGTGGCGCAGGGGGCGGGGCTCCTCCAACCGATGCGCGTGGTGGTCCTGGGACCGGAGGGTGGACTCGGGCACCTGGCGGCCCATCGGTTCTTCGACGGACGCGGGGAGTTCGACGTGGTGGGCAGTGCGGCGGAGGTCTTCGCAGCCCTCGAGCACGACCCCCGTGGCCGTGCGGTGGTCCCCTTCGAGACCTCGTCCGATGGCGCGCTCTCCATGGTCTTCGACGGCCTCTCGTCGACCTCTGCGCACGTGATCGGTGAGCTCACGCTGCCAAGCACCTGGACGCTCTATTCGGCCACCGGCAGCGCGACCGACGTGGAGAAGGTGTACGGGACTGCGAGTGCGCTCGCCGCGTGCGAACGAACGCTCAGGGACGCGTTCCCGCGGGCCTCGTTGCTGGACGTTCGCTCGTCCCTGTTCGCCGCCGATCTGTGCCTGGACGATCACGGGGCGGCCGCGCTCGGAACCGATCTCCTTCAGGAACGGGTGGGAGGTCCGAAGTTGCGGGTCGTTCGCGCACGCCTCGAGGACGAGTCGGCAGTCCGGGTTCGCTTCCTCGTCCTGTCGCACGTCGCGGCCGGCCCGACCGGCGCCGACCGCACCTCGTGTCTGCTCGCGCTGCGTGAGGAACCCGGCGCGCTCTACGGTGCCCTTCAGCCGTTGGCGGAGCA
>CAIKNO010000070.1 GCA_903828805.1 uncultured Sandaracinus sp.
CCCGTGCGGCGCGCGCGGCGCTCTCCATCCGGGCCGCGACCGGACGGCCGCTCGCCCTCGTGAGCGGGCGTGTGGCGGTGGGCGGCGCGGTGCCGATGGGCGAGGCCCTCGAGCGCGCGGCGGCGGCCGTGCGGCGATCCCAGTGTTCGATCGTGCTGGACGAGTCGGTCGCCTCGCTGCTCGCGGAGCGCTTCGAGATCGCGCGGGACGGCGAGGCGCCGTCGCTCGTCGGAGAGCGCGCGGGGGTCGCCGAGACGCGGACGCTTCTCGGCCTCGCGACGCCGTGCGTGGGACGCGACGTCGAGCTCTCGGTGCTGACCGCGACCTGGGCCGAGGTGCTCGAGGAGCGGGCTGCGGCCGCGGTGGTGTTGACGGGCGAGATGGGGGTGGGCAAGTCGCGTGTTCGCCAAGAGTGGGTGCGCGCGCTCGGGGGTTCGCATCCCGAGGTGCGCGTCTGGCGGGCGCATGCGGACGAGATGCACGCGCGCGCGGCCTACGCGATCGCCGCGCGGCTCGTTCGGGACGCGTGCGGCGTGCCCTTCGGCGCGGGCAGGGAGCGCGTGCGCGAGTGCATCGCCGACGCGGTGGCCGCGGTGGTGGACGACGCATCGCGAACGCGCGTGACTTCGCGGCTCTGCGAGCTGTGCGGCGCGCCGTGGTCGGAGGACCTCGACGAGGCGCTCGTGACGGCGCGTCAGGACGCGATCGTGATGGGCGATCAGCTCCGGGCCGCCTGGGAGGATTTACTCGTCGCGTCGTGCGAGAAGCGCGGCCTGGTGCTGGTGGTGGAGAACCTGCAGTGGGCGGACGGCGCGAGTCTGTCGCTGATCGACCGGGCGCTCCGCAACTTCGGCGATCGCCCGTGGATGGCGCTCGGCGTGGGTCGCCCGGAGGTCGTGGACGCACACCCGTCACTGTGGGCGGAGCGCGGGGTGCGGGAGGTCGTGCTCGGGCCGCTCAAGGAGCGGCCGGCCACGCGGCTGGTGCGCGCGGTGCTCGGGGCCTCGACCCCGGACTCGCGGGTGCGCGACCTCGTCGCTCGGGCGGCCGGCAATGCCTTCTTCCTGGAGGAATTGCTGCGAGCCGAGGCCGAAGGACAGGGCGATCAGACCCCGAACACGGTGCTCGCGGTGGTGGAGGCGCGCCTCCTGCGGCTCGAGCCCGCGCTGCGCCGCGTGCTCCGGGCTGCGAGTGTGTTCGGCTCGCACTTCGACGCGCGCAGCGTCGAGGCCGTGCTCGGCGAGGCGGCCGTCCCGGAGGCGCTCGACGCGCTGGTCGCGCGCGAGTGGCTCTCGGTGCTCGAGGGAGGCGGCTGCGTGTTCCGGCAGTCGACCTCGCGAGAGGCGGCGTACGCGATGCTGCTCGAGGAGGACAAACAGACAGCTCATGCATGCGCGGCGGTGTGGCTCGCCGAGACCGGCGCGGACCCGGCCGCCATCGCGGAGCACCACGAGCGCGCGCAGGCGCCCGAGCGCGCGGCGCCGTGGTGGTCGAGGGCGGCGGTCCAGGCCCTCGAGGCGAACGATTTTCGCGGCTGCATCGCGCGGGCGGAGGCCGTGAATCGGTGTGGGGGGCGCGGACGCGAGCTCGCGGAGGCGCTCCTCGCGAGCATCGAGGCGCACTCGTGGCTGAACGAGAACCACGCGCTCCTCGAGGGCGTCGCACGGCTCGACGCGGTGGTGTCGAGCGTGCGCGAGTACGCAGCGAGCGCCCTCTTGTGGGAGTCGCTCGGCGCGCTGCGGGCGGGCGACACGGCCCGCGTCGAGCGCGTGCTCGAGCGGACCCGCGCGCTCGTCGCGCAGCACCCGGCGAGCGATGCCGTGATCTTCAACGCGCTGCGGGTCGTCAGCATCGCCACGAGTGCGGGGCTCCTCGCGCACGCCGACGCCCTCGTGGCCGAGCTCGAGCGCGTCGTTCCGCCCCTCGCAGCCCGCGGTGCGCGCACGCTCGGCGCGCTGTCTCGGTGGCGCGCGGTCCGCGCGCTCCACGCGCACGACGCCGAGGGCTGTGCGTGGCTGGGGGGCGAGGCCGCCCGCGTGCTCCGGAGCGCCGGTGACGCACGCACGGCGGCGGCGGAAGAGAGCACGCGTGGCTACATGCTCGTGCTGCTCGGCGCCTACGAGGAGGCCACGCACGACCTCGAGCGCGCGCTCGCCGAGTGCAGTCGCCTCGGGCTCACGTTCGCTGTCGCGGGCACGCGTCACAACCTCGGGCTGGCGCTCCTTGGCCTCGGGCGCTGCGAAGAGGCCCTCGCCGCCGAACAGGCGGCGGTCGAGGCCTTCGCGCTCGGCGGCATCCCCACGATGGAGTGCGCGTCGCGCGACTACGCGTCCCGCATCCTGCTCGCGCTCGGCCGGACGGACGAGGCCCTCGCCGAGGCCGAGCGCGCCCTCGCGTTGCTCCCCCACGGTCACCCCTTCGCGTGGACCGTTCGCGCCACGCTCGCGGACGCTCTCCTCGCCCGCCGCGGACCGGGCGACGTCGCGGTCGCCCTCGCGCACGCACGCGGCGCACGTGACGCCCTTCGCGTCGATCCCACCCAGTTCGAGGAGCCCCCTGTGATCCTTCGCGTGCACCTCGATGCGCTCGCCGCCCACGGGCTCGCGGAGGACGCGCGTCGAGCCCGCGACGAGGCGCGCGCGTGGGTCTCCGAGCGTGCCGCGCAGATCCAGAGCGCCCACTACCGGCACGCGTTCCTGCACGGCGCCCGCGACATCGTCCGCATCCTTGCGCCCGCGTAGCGGCGCGGAAGCATGAGCGTTCGCCCCGCGGGAAGAAGGCTGTCGCGTCGAGCCAATCCACGACGGTCGCGTCGCCAGTCTCCGGAGACCCGCGTGCGACTCGGGTCTTCGGAGGCTGGTGGCGGCGGCCCTGACGGGGCCCGTCGCGGCCCTCCATTCTTCGGTCGTGCGTGCGGCCAACGCATGCTCGACCCCGGGCTTCATCGAGTCCTCGGCGGGGAGCTCGTCGCCCGACGACCGCCGGATGATCCTCGAAGAGTGCTTCCGAGAGTCCGAGGGCGCCCGCTTCGGCAAAGCGCCTCGGATGGAGCCGGCACGCGGACCCTCGAGGGCTCGCACCGGCCGCGATCCTCGTCGGGTTCGCCATGCTCCTCTGGACGCTCGTCGGCATCACGTCCGCCGCCGTGGACGACGACGGGGTCGATCCCGACGTCCTTCATCCGCATGACGGCGCGCGGGAACGGGCTGCGCAGCGCCGCGTCGATCATCGCGTGGCCGCGGTCCTCGACGGCGAAGGTGCGCCCGTGGCAGCGGCGGATGTCGTGGCGCGCTTCGTGGAGCGTCTCGGCCTTCTGGAGGATCTCCTGCATGGCACGCGCGCATATCGAGGGCGGAGTCCCCGCCGCGGCGGCCGAGATCCGTGGCCGAACCGTCTAGGCACCCGGCGCGGTTCGGCGCACGCTGCGCGCATGCCCCGAGAGCGCGCCGCGCTGGTCCCGGTCGGATGGGTTCTCTCGGTCCTGCTCGCCGCATGCGCGCCTGTGGGCGCGGGCGGCACGGACGGCGGGGCCGGCGACGCCTCGGGTCTCGACGCGACTGCACAGCCGCTTCTCGACGGTGGCCGAGACGCCGACGCGGGCGCGGCGCCGTTCGACGACGCGGGCGGGATGGCCGGCGCCGACGCGGGCGGGATGCCCGGCGACGACGCGGGCGGCATGGTCGACCGCGACGCCGGGGCACCTGCGCGGTGCGGCGACGGCGTGGTGACGGACGGCGAGGCGTGCGACGACGGCAACGGGGTCGACACCGACGACTGCACCAACGACTGCGGGCTCGGCGACTGCGCGCTCGACCCGGTGGGTCCCACGTGCGGGTACGTGCACGACGCGCCCCGCGCGACGGCGACGGATTTCACTTATCTGTACCGGCCGACGAACCACCGTCCGAACGAGACCTGGCCCGTGGCCTCCGCCGTGTGGCACCTCCGCGCCGGCGAATGGGCGGCGGAGTGGAACGAGCAGACCGCGACCTTCCCGCACTTCGGCCGGACCCCGACGTCGCTCGCCTACGGTGACCGGGAGGGCGATCCGGCCGCGGAGATCACCGCGCGCCCTGCGCTCCGCACCACGTTCGCGGTCACGCGGGGGAGCGCGCGGGCCACGGCCGACGGCTTCTGGGGCACGGGCCGCGATGCGACGCACCGCAGCCGCATCGTCGAGGGGGGGCGGTTCCTGAACCGCCTCTGGACGCCGACCGTCGAGTACGGCGCCGACGCGAGCGTCCGGGGGGAGATCGAGCTTTCGGCCATGCCGCGCCACGTCGTCCTGACCCATCGGGTGCGCTCCGATGCGTGGCCGGCGGGCCCGGTCGGCGCGGAGGTGAGGCTGGGCGGCGACGCGATCCTCGGGCTGAACCTCGACGCTCTCGAGTGGCGGGTTCCGGGGCGCGTGGCGCGCGTCACCGACGGAGCCGGCGTCGGGTTGCTGATCGCGGTCCAGGAGCTCGCCGGGGCGTCGTCGAGCCTGGTCCGGGAGGGCAACGAGCTCGTGGCGCGTCGTGTGTGGGACGCGCCGGCGACGGGGCTCGTCGCCTCGGTGTCGGTCGTGGTCGTGCCGGTCGCGGCGACGCGCGAGGGCTGGGAGGCGCTCTACGAAGATCCCGCCGCTGTGAGCGTCCGGTACACGCTGCTCGACCGTGCCGGGGCGCCCGTCGGGGCCGACGTGCGCGTCGGGTGGGACGAGACCCTGGGGGCCTACCGCGTGCCGCTCGGCACGCTGCGCGAGTCGGGTGCGCCGGGCACGCCCGACTGGAGCATGGACGCGACGCACACCTGGTACGGCCGCCATCGCCTGCGGATCGAGAGCGCCCTGCCGACGCCCGCGCCGGTGCCGCTGGTGATGGGCGCGAGCCCCGGGCTCGTCTGGAACATCACGGGTGGCGTGCCGATCGTCCGCGACGAGGCGGGCGTGTCCCTCGGCTGGCCGCTGCAGGCCTCGAAGAACTGGCACGCGGGACCGGACAACTTCTTCCGCGTCGTGGCGCACCCGACCTTCGTGAGCGCCGGGCCGGTGACGGTGGAGCTCACGATGGCGAGCGCCCGCTGGGGACGCCCCTGGGCGGCGTCGCACGCGCAGCTGAGCCTCGTCGGCTGGAGCACCGCGGGCGGCCGCTGGGACGAGTCCGCGATCGGCTGTTTCGGGGAGTCGGTCACCTTCGACCCTGACCAGACGCTGCAGCGCGCGATGATGGATGACGTGCGCCCCGTGCTCGTCCGGTCGGACCGCACGTGGAGCTGGACCGGCAACGTCGGAGGCGCGGATTTCCTTCAGTACCGCGACGTGGCCCACGACTTCTGGGCGCGTCGGCTGCAGGGCGTGCGGGTCACGCAGGACGCCCCCGGGCCCTTGCTCACCGACGTGCGATACGAGGGCGTCTCGTCGGACGGCAGCATTCAGGGGTCGGTGCGTGTGCGGCTCGCAGCGTCGGACGACCTCGTGCGTCAGTTCATGGACTTCCGATACACGTTCCTGAGTGATGTCGAATACACACGTCTGGCGTTCTTCCAGGTCGCGGCCGACAACTATTCGGACAATGGATTCGCGCACGTGGCGTGGGGCGACGTCGATGGTGTGACGGGCTCGAGAGACGTCACCGATCATCGCACGACGGGGTATGCGTCGGAGACCGAGCGAGGGATTCCCGTCCCCGGTGCCGAGCCCTGGGTGATGCTCTTCGACAACCAGCGTGTCGGAGAGGCGCTGCCCGAGGAGTTCGCGGATCTCGGCTTCGTGATCCGGGATTACGAGGCGCGCATCGGCGACACGGTCGTCACGGAGCCGCACATCAACCTGCGCCAGACGAACAACGGTCGTTCCCAGCTCGGCGTGGAGGTCGGGCTTCCGGACGAGCCGATGTCGGCGTGGTGCGGCGCGCCCTGCGCCGGACGCGCCCGCTTCGTGCCGGCCGGCAGCACCGTCACGTTCACGGTCGAGTACGTCGTGCTGCCCGCGGACCCCGCGCGGTACTACGGGCCGAGCGACTGGATCCGGGCCCTGCCGCCGAGCGCCTTCCGCTCGCCCGCGATGATGACCCACGTGGCCCGCGAAGGTGCCGTGACGGTCGAGGCACACCGGGGCGCGCGCGCGGGCGATGCGCCCGTCACCGTGACGGCCGATCGCGGCCCCGTCGCCGCGGAGTTCACGCTGACCGGTGGGCTCGGTTTCGTGCCGGTGACCGTCGTCGGGCTCCCGCGCCCCGATGGGTGGGTGCTCGAGCGCGAGACCTCCGGGACCTGGACACCGGAGCCGGTGGAGGTCGAGGGCGGCGACGGGGTGCAGTCGGTCTGGGACCCGGTGCGCGGGCACTTCGCGCTGACCTGGAGCGTCCCGAACCGAGGCCGGGCGCGCTATCGCGTCCGCTGGCAGCCCTGACGGCTGGACACCGCGGGACCTTCGGGCCGACGCGGCCCGCGCCGGCTTCGCGGCCGACCGCGCTCGGACGCCGTCGAGCCCGTCGCGCGAGGAATACGCGCGCGACGCCGTCGGTGCCACGCGATCGGGAGGCCACCCGTGGGGCCCCGTGCGACGTCCGGTGGCTCGGGCGGTCGCCCCCGCTCGCGGGAACGGTCGACGCGCGACGGCCCGTCCCCGCGAGTGGCATGGTACCTTCCAGGCCCGAGGTTCGATTGTCGACCCGACGTTCATCGATGTCCGAGACGCGAGCGCACCTCGCCAACGTTCTGGCCCTCCTCGTCGTCGCGCTCGCCGGATGTGGGTCCTCTGGCTCTTCGCCCGCGCGGCCGCCGCCCCCACCCTCGCGGACAGCCCCGATCCTCCCCTCGCCGACGGTCTTCGCCGCCCCGGGCGCGCCCGACGCCCATGCGTGCACGACGGCGGCCGACTGCACCTACGGCGGGTTCCCGACGGACAGCGGCTGTTCCTACGCCGGCACCGCGGTGCCCCACACGCACGCGTTCCACGACTGGTGGATCAGCACCTGGCTGCCCGCTCATTGCCCCGGCGGGCAGTTGCCGCGGATCAACCCGTCGCAGCCGCGGTCGTGCCAGGGCGAGCTGCGTTGCACGGCGGGGCGCTGCAGCAACACGTGCCCTTGAATCCATCGATCTTTCTCGATGGAAGGGCGACACTTCCCGGCCGCTCCGCGCCCGGCGCCCGCTCGCAGCCGCACGCGTCGGGCCGGATCGCGCGGTGGTGAGAGACGGGAGGGCTCTTCGACGCAGCTACCGGACGTGCGGTACGTTCGGCGGATGCGAGACACGGGGCGCTGGGCGGGCATCCTCTCCTTGTGTCTGCTCATCGGCTGCGGCGCAGATCCTGCGCCCGCGTCGTCACCGGCGTCCGAGCCGGAGGTCGAGGCGGTGGCGCCGGCGACCGGGCCGGTCGTACCCGAGCCGGTCCCCGCCGAGACGAGCGCGGAGCCGGCTCCGACGACGACCCCGCCCGTCGATCTGCTCCACGCGGTCGGCACGGAGCTCGCGGTCTCCTCGGCGTACCGCGATCAGGCCTCGCAAGTGGCACGGCTCGTCGACGGCGACCTCGCCACGGCCTAGAACTCGCGCACCGGTGACCTCGTCGGCGCGTGGATCGAGGTGCGGCTTCCGGGCGCGGCGGAGGTCACGGGGATCGCGCTCGTACCCGGCTTCGCGCACACGAGCGGCGAGAGCGATCTGTTCACCGGCAACCATCGCGTGGCGCGGGTGCGGCTGCTGCGCGAAGGCGCCGAGGTCGGCGTGTTCTCGGTCGCGACGGCGGAGCGGGCGCTCGTCACGGTGCCGGCGAGCGGCGCGGGCGGCGTGTGGCGGATCGAGGTCGCCGAGGTGCTGCCCGGCGCGCGGACGGACTGGCGGGAGACATGTATCTCCGAGCTGCAGATCCTCGGTCGCGCCCCCGGTGCCCGCCCCGGCGAGCGGCTGCCCCGGACCGCGGTCGGCGCGTTGCCGGAGGCGCTGCCGGGGCCCGAGAGCATCGATCGCGGCGCGCTCGAAGCGCGACAAGCGCGCGACGTCTCGTGGCTCGCGACGGCATGGCACGGGTTCGAGCTGCAGTTCGACGCGCTCGAGCAGAACACCGGCGAGCCCGATCCCGACGAGTTCACTCGCGAGGAGCTCGACCGACAACGCCGCGCGATCCTCGACCGCGTCGTCGCGCTCGTGGAGCCGGTCGATGGGGCGCGCGCCGACACCGCGCGGCTTGCGCGGGCCCGCGCCGTGGTCTGGGGCGACGTGGCCCAGCGCCGGACCACGTTCGCCGCGGACCTCGACGCGACCGTCGCGGCGCTCGACGCGGTCGCGGACTTCCTCGGCGGAGAAGAGTCCCGCTGTCGGACCGAGCGGCTCGCGGCGAGAGTGCGGCTCGAGCGCATCGCGGGCGCGCTCGCGACCGCGGAGATGTTCTCGGAGATGGACGAGTTCGAGGCGATGGAGGGTGGCGACGATCCCGGCCCGAGCGGCGCGAGACTCGAGCGCGACGCGAACGCGTTCCGGGATCTGCGCGACGAATGGGCGTCGAACTCGCGCGGCGTCGCGACCCGTCTGCTCCGGCGCGAGGCGCCGGCCCTCGCGGCGGCGGCCTCCGACTGGACCGCGCTCCGTGGTCACCTCGAAGCCGCGCGCCCGGCCTGCCGCTGGGAGTGACGGCACGCGCGAAGGCCGTCGGGGTGCTCCTCGACGCGCCGAGCGCCCGGCGCGGCCCGGCTCCGTCGCTCGGGCTTGGATCTCGGGGCGCGGAGGACCGCCGACGAGGGGACGCGTCGTGAGTGCTCGTCGCCGCGTCCGTCCGCGGCGAATTGCCGTCGATGCTCGTCATCGACGCCCGACCGATCGGTCGACGCCGGGGGTCGTGCGCGGCAAGGATCGAGCGGGCCGAGCGGGTGTCGATCGTCGAGCGCACGGGCGCTGCGTTCTTCCACCAAGCCTCCCGATCGAACAGCCGCGACGACCAGGCATCGAGGCCGCATTTGTATTGCGAAACGCCCTCCGATAGCGTTCCCCGTCGGGTGGGCAGGTGCGTGTCAGCGGTTCCGATGTCCGACGCGCAGCAGGCGGTGCGACGGGGCCGAATGCGCGCCCGGAAACTCGCTTCCGGTACGCCGTGATGCTGCAGGTGCTCGCGCAGGTGTCGGTCGCGGTCCTGCTGCTGGTGGGCGGTGTGGTCGTCGTCGGAGCGGTCGTGCGTGCGTTGTTCGCTCCGAATCCCGGTCTCGCGCTGGCGGAGCGGCAGATCGCGAGCGCGGGGGCGTCGCTCGGTGGGGCTGCCCGCCAGGCCGGCTGGGAGACGGCGGACGGCGTCTGGATCCAAGCGGGCTTTCGACCCAGACACGGCAAGCCCGCGGAGGCCATCACCTGGATCGGGAGAGGGGCCGTGCCGCGCTTGGAGACGCAGCCGATGATCCTGCTCGGAGTGGACGGATCGGTGACGTCGGTGGATGTCTCGCTGTCCATTCCAGGACACGACGAGCGCTTGGCGGCCGTCCGCTCGGCACGGCTCCCGATGCCCGTGCGGTTGGCGTGTGTGGACGACCGACCGACCGGTCTGGTCGTCACGGGGTGGCCGACCGACGTCGATGTGATCTTGCGGGCCGTCGCAGTGGTTCGCGCGCTCTAGTCGCCAGCGCGCCGGGCACCCGGTTCGGCAGGAAGCGTATCGGCTTGTGCGTCGAGCGCTGCGGCCCGCGCATGGAGCGCATCGGAGGTGAAGCGCTCGGGCTGGCTGTCGAAGAGGCGTCGCGCCGCAGGGGTGAGGAAGCACTCGGGAGGGGGGCGTCCACTCGGACCGGCAAAGCGCGCCGCCTCGCGCACGGCGGCGGCGGCGAGCCGCAGTTGTTCACGAACGCGGGCCGCGCCGAGGGCGGCGGCGGCGGCGGACGCCTCACGCCCCACCCGCTCGCCGAACAGGAGCAGCTCGGCCGGGTCGAGGATGCGGCTGGTCCCAGCCCCGAACGCGATGTCCGAGCCGTCGACGGGGTCGGCCACCGAGAACCGGATCCGGCGTCGTCCCTCCGCCAAGTGGGCGAGCACGACGCACAGGCCGTCCTCCCTGCGCGCGTCCACCCAGGTCCCGCGGGCGACGGCGACGAACAGGCGAACCTCAGCGAGGGTACGCGCCGCCAGCACGGGCCCCGGCTGCTCGGGGACAGCCCAGGTCGCGGCGGTCGCAGCGGCCCGCAGCAGGTCGAGGGCGGCGCCCCCGGTGCGCAACTGCACCCCGGCCACCCGTCCGGCATCCTCCCGAACTTCGACCACGGCGCCTTCGGGGCTTCGGTACCACCGAAGTCCATCGCGTGGCGGCAGCTGGGCGACCGGCTGGCGGAAGGCCGCCGCTGCGGCTTCGTCGATGGGCCGCCCGACGCGAAACGCCTCCCGCACCCGGCGCTGCAGTTCCTTGGGCGCCGGAAAGCCGAGGCGGCGCACCACGGCCTCGGCCTGCGCCCCTTCCAGGAGCGCGACGGCGGTGACGCGGTCTCCTTCCAGCGTGAAGATCGCCACCGCGCCGGTGCCGTGCATCAAGTGCAGGGCGCGAGGGGAGGCGTCGATCGTCCGCCAGAAGCGCAACTCCTCGTCTCCGCGTCGGCGAGACCAGTCGAAGGGCGGACAAAACGCGTCTTCGAAGTCCTGTTTGTCGCGGGAGGTGAGGGCGAAGTCCAAGCTGCGTTCTCCTGCGTGGTCCGCGGGTCCTCGGGCCTGCTGAGCGTGGTGGTGGCTCTGGTCTGCCAGGGATTCGAAGCGGGCGCGGGGCTCGGGCGGACGGTCTCGATGGGTGAGGCAGAACCGGAGAGCGCGTCAGCGTAACGGGCGCGGTGCGGACGAGCACGGCCCCTCGGAGTACCGGTCGCCGAACCGGGGGGCTGCCTCGCTCCGAGAACCTTGGGGCTCATCAGCATGTGGACGCGACGCCCGAGATTCACTTTCCATCGCGTTCATGAGGCCATCGCTGTGGTGCGTGCTCGCCGCGCTCCTGTTCTCCTGCGGCTCGAGCGGTCCTGCCGACCCACCGATCGACGCTGCCACGCTCGGCGCCGACGCCAGCCTCGCACTGGCACCTGGCGACCGGTCGGTGAGCGTCCCGGTCGGTGGCTCCGTGCGCCGCGCATCGCTGCATGTGCCCGACGGCCTCGCGGGGCAGCGCCCGCTCGTCGTGGTGCTCCACGGTACGGGAGGCTCCGGTGATGCGTTCTCCGTCAGCAGCGGGTGGCGCGCCCGCGCGGATGCCGAGGGCTTCGTGGCCGTGTTCCCGTCGGCGCTGCGGCACTGCTTCCGTGAAGACACGGACTTCGACGGCGTGTTCGACGCGGATGAGTCGAGCGTCACGGCGAAGTGGGCCGACGGGAAGCTCGGCTCGACGGAGCAACCGCTCTGCGATGCCTCTCAGCTTGCCGCGCTTCCGAGTGCGCGGCGCGCCGAGGTCGACACGGAGACCCTCGCCGAGGACATGACCTTCATCGCCGGGCTGGTCGATGCCCTCGTCGCGAGCGGCGGGATCGATCGCACGAAGGTCTACGTCTCGGGCTTTTCGAACGGCGGCAACATGGCCGCGCGGCTCATCGTCGAAGACCCCGCCCGTTTTGCTGCGGCGCACATCGCCGCGGGCTTTCTCTTCAGCGCCGCGCGCCCTGCACCCGCGCGGCCGGTGCTCCTTTCATTCGGAACGATCGATGGGCCGAGCCTCGCGCGCACGGGCGTCCTCGAGGATCCGAGCGACGATCTCCGCGCCCTTCCGTTGGGTCCCGAGCTGCTCCGCGAGCCCACGACGGCGGCGCGCTTCGCCAGCTGGCAGTCGAGCCTCGGGCTCGCGGGGGCCCCGTCGACTTCAGCCGCCACGATCCGCCGAATCGACACGCTGCGCTTCACCTACGCGGGCACGCCGCCCCTGCGCTTCGAGGCGCTCGTCGTCCACGAGATGGGCCACGTGTACGGCAACGGGACCAACCATCCCGTCGACATCGCCGCGGTGGCGTGGGCGTTCTTCACCGCGCAGCAGTAGCCGCCGCGCGAGGACCGGAGCGGCGTCCGACGACGCAGGCACGCGGGTTGCCAGGTGGGTCCGAATCGGATCGTGCGTCGCGCGGTCGGGTGCGCGGACGTGGGGGAGCGGCACGCGTGCGGCCGGTGGCCGCATTCCGAGTCGTAGGTCTCGTGGTCAGGCGGAGCGCGGGCGGGGTGGATGGGGCGGTGGCGCACGCGGGCACGTCCCAGTCCGCGATCCCCCGTGCTCGGGGTCGCCGCGCGACGCCGTCGTCGAAGTGCGGTACCGTCGACCCCGGCGAGCGCATCACGTCTCTTGTCTCCCTGCGCTCCGAGGAGCCCATGCTGCAACGTCTCGTCGCCCTCGCACCGCTCCTCGTCCTGCTCGCCGCGTGCGGGTCTCCAGGCGGCTCCGACGCCGGCGCTCCGCTCGACGCACCGGCGCTCGATGGGGCCGCCTTCGATGCTGGCACGCCGGCCTGCTCGGGCTGCCTCATCGACGGCGTGTGCTACCCGCCGTCCGTCACGAACCCGGAGAACCCCTGCGAGCGCTGCCGCACCGGGTTCTCGACGAGCGCGTGGTTCGTGCGCGCGGGCGAGGCCTGCGACGACGGCCTCTTCTGCTCGGCGGGCGAGACGTGCGATGCGACGGGCGCGTGCACGGGCGGCCACGACCCCTGCGTCGATTCGCTCGACTGCAACGGCGAGGAGCAGTGCGACGAGGGCGCCGACGCCTGCATGTTTGGCACGTCGGACTGCCCGCCCGGGACGATGTGCAACGCGGGCACGGACACCTGCGTGTCGTCATGCAGCGGCTGCTTCATCGACGGCGTCTGCTACCCAGCCTTCGCCCGCCACCCGACCGATGCCTGCCTCTTCTGCCGTCCCGCGGCCTCGACCACGGGGTGGACGCCGAACGCCGGCGTCTCCTGCGACGATGGCGCGTTCTGCAACGGGCCGGATGTCTGCGCCGCGACCGGCGCGTGCGAGCCGATCGGCGCGGCGCCGTGCGACGATGGGACCGCGTGCAATGGTGCGGAGAGCTGCGACGAGGCCGCGAACGCCTGCGCCCCGGGCACCCCGACCTGCGCGCCCGGGACCTACTGCAACGCCGCGACCGACACCTGTGGCGCGACCTGCGCCGGCTGCCTCATCGATGGCGTCTGCTACCCCGACTACGTCACGAACCCAGCCAACCCGTGCGAACGCTGCCGCCCCGGCTTCTCCACGACCAGCTGGTTCGTCTCTGCGGGCGCCGCTTGCGACGACGGTCTCTTCTGCACCTACGGGGATGCCTGTGCGCCGAGCGGCGCGTGCGTCGGCACGGTCCAGACCTGCGACGACGGGGCCGCCTGCACCGTGGGCGAGCTCTGCGACGAATCGGCCGACTCCTGCCTTCCCGGCACCTCGACCTGCGCGAGCGGCCTGACCTGCGATCCGGCGACCGACGCATGCCTCCTGGTCTGCACCGGCGGCACGACCGCGTGCCGCGCTGCGTGCGTCGATCTCCGCTACGACCCCACGAACTGCGGCGGCTGCGGTCGCGCTTGCGCCGCGGGTCCGAACCAGAGCGCCGTGTGCGCGATGGGGTCGTGCCTCGCGGCCTGCAACGCCGGCTACGCCGACTGCGGCCCGGGGCCGGGCTGCGAGACCTCCATCAACACCCCCACCGATTGCGGCGGCTGCGGCGTCGTGTGCGCCTCCGGGATCTGTTCCGGCGGCGTGTGCGTGCCGCGGACCGCGACCTTCGGCTTCACCGGCTCGATCGAGCGCTACGTGGTGCCGGCCGGTGTGACGCGCGTGCGCATCACCGCTCTCGGCGCCAGCGGCGGCGCGGCACGCACGCCGGCCGGGGTGCTCCAAGCCGGCGGCTTCGGCGCGAGCGTCACCAGCGACGTCACCGTCGGGGCCGGTGACGTCCTCGCGATCCTCGTCGGCGGCGAGCCCGCCGCGATCGGACCGGGCGCCGACGGCTGCGGCGCCAGCGGCG
>CAIKNO010000071.1 GCA_903828805.1 uncultured Sandaracinus sp.
ACGCACGCCACCGTGACCGTGCTGCCCGACACGTCGACCGGCCCGTAGCCGGTGCCGAGCCCGAGCGCCGCGCAGTGACGGTGCACGGCCGCGTTGCACCGGGGGCCGGCGCGCATCGTGGTCCCGTTGCAGCCGTCGTGGCGGCTGGCGAGCTCGGCATAGCTCGTGGTCCGGAGCGTGGCCGACAGGCACGCGATCACGGCGGTGTCGCCGGAGTTCTCGACCGGTCCGAAGCCGCTCGTGCCGCACGTCGCGGCCGAGGTCCCGCAGAGCCCGTGGATGGCCACGTTGCACTCGAGCCCCATGCGCTGGGCCGCGCCATCGCAGACCGGCTGCACCGCCCGAAGCGCCGTGTAGGTGCTGGAGAGCACGCGCCCGCCGAAGCCCTCGTCGACCTGTCCGTCGCAGTCCTCGTCGGCGTGGTTGCACGCCTCGATGGTCGGGGCGCGCGCGCTGCACGAAGCGAACGCGCCGGCCACGCACGACTCGAGGCCCATCCCGCAGGCGGTCTCGCACGGGCGGGTGACGCCCTCGTCGGCGGTTCCGTCGCAGTCGTCGTCCGCGCCGTTGCATGCCTCCGCGGCGCCGGGAGGCGCGCTGCACGCGGTCCACGCGCCACGCTCGCACCGCTGCGTCCCCGGGCCGCAGGCGTTGCCGCAATCCCTCGACGCGCCGTCGGTGCACTCGCCCGGCGGGTAGCCCGCGAAGCGGAAGGCGGGGGAGAGCACGACGAGCTCCACGAGGGCGCCCATGCGGTGCCCGGCGGCGCCGAACGCCGCCGCGATCCGGTCGACCTCGGCGAGCTCGCCGCGCGTCTCGAGGCGCCCCGTGCCCCACCGGAAGAAGCGACGGGCGAAGCAGGCGCCGACGCGCGGACTGTCCCGGAGGGCCTGACCGAGCGCCGCCGCGCCGTCGATGGGCGCCCCGTCGAGCGAGCCGCTGGCGTCGATCGCCAGACCCTGATCGAGCTCGCGCCGACGCCCGATCGGGTCGAAGTGCTCGAGGGTGAATCCGAGCGGATCCATCAAGTCGTGGCACCCGGCGCAGACGGCGTCGGTGCGGTGCCGGTCGAGCCGTGTCCGGAGGGTCTCGGGCCCCGTGCCGCCCTCCGCGACCGTGGTCGACACCCCGGGCGGCGGCGGCGGGATGTCCTGGCAGAGCAGGTTCGCGCGCACGAATTTGCCGCGAAGCGTCGGGGAATTGAGGGTCGCGTGGGCCCACATGGACAGCACTCCGGCGCGTCCCATGAGGCCGCCGCGCTGCGCGGAGGCGGGCAGCGTCGCCCGGACCCGCGCGTCGGGGCCCGGATCCGGCAGCCCGTAGAGCGCCGCCAGGGGCTGGTCGAGGAACGTCACGTCGGTGGAGAAGAGCTCACGGACGTCGGCGTCGCGGGCGACGACGTCGGCGAAGACCAGCTCGATCTCGGCGCGCATCGAGCCGCGAAGCGCGTCGGTGAATTCGGGGAAGAGGCCCGGATCTTTCGAGACCGTCCCGAGCCGGTCGAGGCTCATGAACTCCGCGAAGAAGGCGGCGAGCGCCCGCTGCGATCTCGGGTCGCGCGACATCCGTCCGATCTGGACGCGGAGGCCTTCCTCGGTGTGCAGCGCCCCCTCGGCGGCCGCTTGCAGCAGGGCCTCGTCGGGGCCGCTCTGCCAGAGCAGATACGAGAGCCGGCTGGCCATCTCGAGGCCCGTGTACCGCAGCCGCGACGGAAAGCCCGGATCGGGTTCGCCTGTCTCGACGCGGAACAGGAAGTTCGGAGATTGCAGCAGCGCCGCGGTCGCGAAGCCCGCACCGCGCCAGGGGTCCCGCAGCAGGGCCCCGACGTCGCGCGCGACGGAGACGAGCGCGTCCAGCTCGTCCGCCTCGAGCGGTCGCCGCCACGCGCGGCGTCCGAAGCGCGTCAGGAACGCCCGCACGCAGGGCGCGCCCTCGGCGGCCACGTCGCACCCGAAGAACGCGGCACGCCGGGCGGGGTCGGCCTGCACCTGCTCGACGACCGCGTAGGCCGCCGCCTCGTATTGCTCGACGTCGCGCGGCGGCAGCGTCAGCGCGCCGCCGCCGATCGTGGCGAAACCGTGAAGGGGCGTGTCTCCGGGAAGATCTTCGGGCACGACGACGCCCTCGGGAAGCAGCGCCTCGAGCGTGCCGACGTACTCGTCGCGCGTGAGGCGATGCAAGGTCGGAGGCGGCAGCACCAGGGTCGCCGGGCCGACCGGGCGCACGATGTCGACACCGCGGGGGCCTGCGGGTCCGCCGTCGACCCAGCCGTCGCATGCGACGACCTGCACGGCGACGAGCAGCACGAAGGCGAGGCCGATGAGCGACCGGCCCGCGCCGCGTGTCGGCGTCGCGCGTTCCGTCGTGGTGCGTGGTCGGCTCGGCATCGTGGCCCCTCTCCCTCGCGGACGGCCGATGTGGGTGGGCCGCGTCATGCAGGTCGCGTTGGCCGGACGCCTCGCCCGACCATGCAGTCGGGGAGTCTAACGTGCCGTCCGCGCCGCCGCGAGACCTCGAAGGGCGATGGGAAAGACAGGCCCTCTTGACATCGTGCCCCGGGAACTTGGATCGTCCTTCTCGTGAATACCCGTCCGTCCGTGCGGAGCGCCTCGCGCTGGTCCTTGGCCATGGCCACCTTGCTGCTCTCGGCGTGTGGCGCGGGGGAGGGCGGCACGATCACCGTCCCCTGCGAAGAGGCCCGCTGCAACGACCAGTGCGTCTCGCGCGGCAACGCGTCGGGCGCCTGCCGCACAGACACCTGC
>CAIKNO010000072.1 GCA_903828805.1 uncultured Sandaracinus sp.
GAGCGCCGCCGCCGCCTCCGACCGCACCTCGGGAGACGGATCCTGGAGCCGGGCCGCGAGCGCGCGCCGCGTCGACGGCTCGTCGCCGAGCGTCGCGAGGGCCTCCGCCGCGTGGGCGCGCACGCGGGCGTCGTCGTCGCCGAGACGCTCGATCAAGGGCGCCCGCGCAGCGCCGGGGTCGAGCTCCGCGAGCGCGGCCACGGCCTGGAATCGAAGCTCGGGGTGCGGGCCGCCCAGGGCCGCGTGGACCGCCTCGAGGGCGCGCTCACGCCCCAGGCTCGTGGCGGCGATCAGGGCCACCTCCCGCACCACGGCGTGCGGGTCGTCGAGGCACGCGAGCACCGCCTCGAACGCGCGCCCGTCGCCGAGACGGCCGAGCGCATCGAGGGCGGCGATGCGCACCTCGGGCGAGGGGTCTTCGAGCAGCGTGCGCAGCGCTTCGCCCGCGCGCGTGGAATCGTCGGGGGCCGCATTTCCGAGTCGCTCGGCGGCCGTGTTGCCGAGTCGCTCGGCGGCGGCGGCGCGCGCCTCCGCCGAGCGCGCGCGGACATCCCGGAGGGCCGCCTCGAAGGTCGGGGCGAGCGCGCCCGGGACGAAGCGGATCGACGAGCTCACTTCACCTTCACGCCGGGCGTGATCTCCTTGTCGGGAGAGAGCACCGAGAGCCCCTGATCGTCGCTCACCGCGAGCACCATGCCGTGCGACATCCGGCCCATCATCGCGCGCGGCGCGAGGTTCGCGACGACCGTGATGCGTCGCCCCACCAGCTGTTCGGGCTCGTAGTGCTTGCCGATGCCCGCGAGGATCGTGCGCTCCCCGGACTCGCCGAGGTCCACGGTGAGCTCGAGGAGTTTGTCGCTCTTGGGCACGCGCACGGCGGCCTTCACGAGGCCGAGGCGGAGGTCCACCTTCACGAGATCGTCGATGGTGATGGTGCCGTCCGCGGGCGTCGCCGCGGCGGTGGTCGGGGTCACGGTGGAAGCGGTCGCGGCGTCCTGCACGGGGGTCTTCTCGGGGGCTTTGGGCCGGGGCTCGGCGTTCTTGGGAGCGGACTTGCGGGCGGCGGCGACGTCGCCCGAAGCCTTCAGGGCGTCGGGCAGCGGGGCGCCGAGGCGGGCGTAGATGCTGCGCTGCTGGTCCTCGTCGAAGCGAGGGAAGATCGGCGCGCCCGGGCGCGTGCGCGCCCCGGGGGTCAGCCCGCCCCAGGCGGACGGCCACGCGTCGAGGCCCACGGTCGGCAGCAGCGGCGTGAGGCCCAGCTGCGCGCGGATCTCGTCGGCCTTGCCCGGCATGAAGGGCCACAGCATCGTCGCGAGCCAGCGCAGCGACTCGAGGACGGCGTAGCAGACCTCGGCGAGGCGCGCGGTCTCGCCGCGCTTCGCCAGCTGCCAGGGCTCGGTCTGATCGACGTACTTGTTGGCGGCGCCGACCAACTCCCAGACAGCCTCGAGCGCGCGGTGCGGCTCGCTGTCGTCGAGGTGGGCTCCGGCACGTCGCGCGGCGCGCTCGGCGGTCTGCACCAGCTCCGCCTCGAGGCCATGCAGCGTGCGGGGATCCGCGTCGGGCACGCGCCCCTCGAAGCTCCGCGCGACGATGCTCGACACCATGCGGTTCAGCAGGTTGCCGAGGCCGTTGCCGAGATCGCCGTGGTAGCGGGCGAGCAGGTTGGCGTGGCTGAAGTCGCCGTCCTGACCGAACGCGATGTCCCGCATCAGGTAGTAGCGGAGGGCGTCGGTGCCGACGGCCTCGGCGATGGGCTCGGGGGGCAGGAAGTTGCCCTCGGTCTTGCTCATCTTCGCGCCGTTCACGGTCATCCAGCCGTGCGACCACACCTGGGCGGGCGGCGGGAGCCCCGCGCTCATCAGGAAGGCCGGCCAGTACACCGCGTGGAAGCGCAGGATGTCCTTGCCCACGATGTGCATCGCGCGGCCGTTCGGCGACCAGAACTTGCGGTAGGCGTCGGTGTCGTCCCCGCCGAGCGCGCTCACGTAGTTCGAGAGCGCGTCGAACCACACGTACATGACGTGCTCGGGCGCGCCGGGGACCGGGATCCCCCAGCGGAAGGTCGTCCGCGACACCGAGAGGTCGCGCAGCCCTTCGCGCACGAAGCTCTTCACCTCGTTGAAGCGCCCCTCGGGGCGCACGAACGTCGGGTTCGCTTCGTAGAACGCGAGCAGCTTCTCGGTGTAGTTCGAGAGGCGGAAGAAGTAGCTGGGCTCCTTCACGCGCTCGACCGGACGGCCCGTCGGCGCGCGGCCGTCGACCAGCTCCTTCTCGGTGTAGAACGCCTCGTCGGCGACGGAGTACCAGCCCTCGTACTCGCCGAGGTAGATGTCGCCGGAGGCCTCGCAGCGCTTCCACATCTCGACCGCGAAGTCCTGGTGCCGCTTCGAGGTCGTGCGGATGAAGTCGTCCGTGTCGCAGGAGAGCGTCTCCCAGCAGGAACGGAACGCGGGGATCATCCGGTCCGTGAACTCCTGCGGCGGCAGCCCCTGCTCGGCGGCGACCCGCTCGATCTTCTGCCCGTGCTCGTCGGTCCCCGTCAGGAACCACGACTCGGCGCCGCGGACCCGCGCGTACCGGGACAGCACGTCGGCCGCGATGGTCGAGTAGGCGTGCCCGATGTGGGGCTTGCCGTTCACGTAGTAGATGGGGGTGGTGACGTAGAACGGGCGGGTGGTCATGGCGGGCGCGGAGCGTACATGGAAGAGCGCGCCACGCCACCGATCCGGCGCACCCGAGGCGCGCCTCGTCCGCGGGCACGGGGGGCGCCGCGGCCGGCGTCGCATGGGCTCGACGGAGCGAACCCGTCCGGTCGAGCTCGGTCGAGTGTCGTCGACCGGGCGAACTCAGTCGCGCGAACTCAGCCGAGCTCGAAGAGGAGCCGCCCCAGCAGGATCTCCTTGTTCGCGTTCTGATCGAGGCGCAGCTCGGCCGCGTGGATGCGCTCGGCCGCGACGGCGGCCCGGGACGCGCCCACGAGCGCCGCGCGCGCGCGGATCCGTTCGGCGCGATGGCGAAACGCGAGCTTCGCATCGTCGACGCCGAGCGCCGCGGCCGCGACGTCGCGGTAGTACATGGTCAGGGCGTCGAGGACCGACGTGAGCTCGGGATCCTTGCCGAGCCCCTCGGCGAGCGCGACCAGCTCTCCGGGGACGGCCCGGCCCGCCGCTTCGTCGATGCGGATGGCGGTGTCGAGCAGGCCGTCGGCCGCCCCTTCGCGGGCGAGGGCGAGGGCGCGATCGGCGCGGCCATCGGCGAGCGCGACCGCCGCCGTCCTCGCCTCGTCGGGCGTGCCGTGCGCGGCGAGGATCCCCTGCAGGGCGTCCTCCGGGAGCCGGCCGAAACGGATCTTCTGACACCGCGACCGGATGGTCACGAGAAGCCTGTCGGGGCGCTCCGCGAGCAAGAGGAAATGCACGCCGGGCCGTGGCTCCTCGAGGGTCTTGAGCAGCGCGTTCGGTCCCTGGGGATGGTTCGCGGGGAACGAGACGTCCGCCTCGGGGAGCAGCACGAACGCGCTCCGCGCCTCGAAGGGCGCGAACTGGGTGAAGGGAAGGAGCTGCTCCCGGATGGTCTTCACCTCGAGGTTCCGGTCGCCCTCGTCGCGCGGCCGGAAGATGCGCACGTCCGGGTGGTGTCCCGATGCGATCCGACGCCGTACGTCTTCGCGCTTGGCGGGCTCGGTCTGGGCGGCGATCACGGCCTGCGCCAGGGCGAGCGCCGTGCGCTCTTTGCCCACGCCGCTCGGTCCCTCGAAGAGGTACGCGGAGGCGAGCCGTCCTCCCGTCACCGCCGCGCGCAACACGCGAACGGCGGACGCCTGGCCGAGCACGTCGTCGAAGGCGTCGCTCATGACGCGGGGACGGGCTCGAAGAGGGACACGGCCATCGCCTCGAGCGCGTGCACGAGGGGCTCGGTGTCGATGGCCGATTCGTCGACGAAGTGCTGCATGACGAGCCCGTCGAGCAGCCCGACGAGGATGCGCGGAAGCAGCTCCGGGGCGACCCGTGGGCGCAGTCCGAGCAGCGCCAGGTGCGGCAAGAGGCGCTCGTTCACCTGCGCCGAGGCGGTCCGGTAGTAGGTCGCGATGGGCGGCCGCAGCGACGGATCGTGCAGGCTCTGCGCGAGGAGGTCGGCGATGACCGCGACCTCGTGCGCGCCGCTTCGTCGGACCTCCCAGAGTTCCCGCACCGCGGAGCGGAGCGCGAGGAACGGGTCGCCCGCCGCGCTCTCCCACGCCTCGACGGTCCGCCGCGCGACGGTCTCAAGCGCCTGCTCGAGCACCCGCGCCACGAGCGCTTCCTTCGTCGGGAAGTGGTAGTGGAGGGCGCCCTTGGACATGCCTGCTTCACGGGCGATGTCGAGCAACGACGAGCGCGCGTATCCCTGACGGGCCAGCACCCTGAGGGCCGCGCTCACGATCTGCGCCGCGCTCTTCTCGGACTTGGGGTAGGGCGCGCGCGTGCGCTCGGCGTCGGGCCGTCTGTCGTGGGTCGAAGGCATGCGCGTCGGGGCCCCTCAGGGGGCCGGACGTGGAGGCTGGCACGCGCTGATCATCGCGGCCCCGGTCACCAGTCGGCACTCCGTGCCGGTCGCGCAGTCGTCCTGCGTGCTGCAGCGGGCCCGGCAGGAGTTCGTGTCCCAGACCGCGCTGGACATCGCGTCGGGCGACGGCGGATCGGTCGCGCACACGGCACCGTCGACGCACTCGTCGAGCGCGCCCGGCGTCGCGCACGCGGCGCCCACGTCTCCCGCGCCCCCGCAGCCCACGAGTGCGCCCATGGCGAGGGCGAGAGCGAACACCGTACCCGTCGTGCGAAGCATCGAATCCTCCCGGAAGCGCCGGAGACTAGACGACCGGGCCTCCTCCGCGCAAGCGAACGCCGCCCGCGGCGGGGCCCGTCGGGGACGCTCGAACGCCGCGCTGGGAACCGGGGCTGACGGCCGCTCGCCCGGCCATCGCGCGCCGGGCGTCCGGCATCGTATGCTCCGCGCCGTGCAACGATTCATCGCCCCCTCGCTCCCCGTCGTCCTCGCCTGGCTCTCGCTCCTCGCGCTCGGGTGCGCGTCGTCCGGCCCCACACGCGCGACCGATGCGGGCGCGCCACCCGACGCGCAGGTCCGCGCCGACGGCGGGCCCTCGACGCCCGACGCGGGGCCGCCCGATGCGGGCGTCGTCGCGCGCTGTGGCGATGGGCTCTGCACCCGCGGGATGGAGGACTGCGAGAGCTGCGCCATCGACTGCGGCGAGTGCCCGGTCTGCGACATGGCGCCGACCTGCACGGGGGCCCTCGCGGTGCCCACGTCGACCGAACCGCTCCCCGGGTTCGACAACGACACCGGCAGCGAGGAGCGCACGAACTACGCGTGCGGCATGGACCTGGGCGTCGCGCCGTCGGCGACGACCTGCGCCGATCCGCAGCTCCGGATCCGTCTCCGGCGAATGTCGATCTACCGCGGGAACACCGACATCCCGAGCAACATGTACTGCGTGATCAGCGCCGAGGACGGCGTGCATTCGGAGCTGCTCGTCACGACGCCGCGGGAGGTCGCCGGGTGGCACGGCACGACGGACATCAACGTCCGGCCGAGCGAGGGGCTGCTGTGGGGGCAGGGTGACCTCTATCGCAGCACCGCGAACCTGACGATCACCTACCAGTGCTACCTGACGTCGAACGTCGCGGGCGCGATGCAGATCCTCGACGACATCGCGGACCGCGCGGCCGCGGTCGCCGAGCACGCGGACGGCTACGGCTGGGTCTTCGGCACCGCGTCGGTCCTGAGCACGATCATCGGCAGCTCGCTCGGCGCCTCGAGCGACACGCTCATCCTGGACGTGCAGCAGACGATCGACGCGGGCGCGCTGCTCACGATGACGAACGGGCGCTCGTGGGCGATCCACAAGCGTCGCGGCAACTTCCTCATCCACGGGGCCTCCGACCTGCGGCTCGAGCTCGAGAGCTGGGGCTGCGCGGAGGTCCGCCCGACGCTGCCCTGAACGCGGCGGACCGGGCGCGTCAGCCGTACGTCGCCCGCAGCGCGGCGAGCACCTCGGCGGCCGTGCACGTGCGGCCGCAGGAGGCCGCGAGCGCCTGCTGGACGATCCACGCCATCGCGCGGAAGTGCGCGTTCACGTCGGAGGTCCACGCGGCCTCGTGGTTGCCCTGGCATTGCGCGCCCCACGCGTCCGTGAGGCCGCGGGTGCCGACGCGGCCGAGGCCGCCGGCGCGCACCCGGCGAGCGCGCGCATGGCCCGCCGAGGGACCGTCCGGGGCGATGCGTGGGGTGGGCGCGACGCCGGGGAGGGCTTGCGTCGGGACGCGGAGGGTCGCCCGAAAGGCAAGAGCGCGCTCTTGGAAATCGATTCCGGAAATCGATTCGCAAGCACGCGCTCTCGTCCGGTGGCGATTTCTTCCGGATTCGACGCAACGCCCGGCGGGGCGCCGCGATGAGGGGCCCGCTTCGCGCATCGCCCGCTCCGGGAACGCGCGCGGCCCACGACCCCAGACCAGGAGTGCTCCCGTGCCCAATCCGAACGACCTCGACGTCACTTCCTACGCCGGCGCCCCCCGCATCCCCGCCCAGTCCGCCAAGCCCCTGGCGCGGCTCCTGCGCAACCAGGCGCCCGCCGACCTCGACGACCTCGAGCGCGAGCAGCTCGGGGCCCTCGAGCGCCTCGCCGGCGAGCTCGACGCCGCGCTCAAGCAGCGGGAGTCGCTCGGCGGCGTGCGCGCGTCGCTGCTCGATTTCGTCAACGCGTGGAGCAACTCGCACGCGGCCCTCGAGGCGATGGGGCGGCTGCCGCGCGCGTACAGCCGCAACGCCGAGCGGGCCGCCCGGACGCTCGCCGTCGTCTTCCCGGAAGGGGCGGGGTTCACGCGGTTGACGGCCTCGCAGGCGTGGGCCGCGGGCGACCGGACGCTGGCGCGGCTCCGCGAGGCGGACCTCGAGGCGGAGGTGGACGCCCTCATCGGACCGGAGTTCCTGGCGACCGCCCGGCAGGCCACCGTCGCGCTCGGGGACACGCTCGGGATGGGCGCGACCCCGGTCGAGATCCCGAACCCCACCGCGGTGGCGGACCTGCTCGCGCGCTTCCAGCGGAGCGTCGGGCGCTACGGGCGCGTCGTCGCGGCCCGCGTCGACGAGGAGGACCCCGCCTCGGTCGAGCGCTTCCGGCGGACGATCGCGGCGCCCATCGACCGCTATCGCTCGACCCGGCTCGGCCGCGAGGACGCGGAGCCCTCGGCGCCCGAGGGGCCGATGGAGCCGGTCATCGAACCCGGGAGCCCGCCCGTGCCCGAGGCGCCGCGCCCGCCCGCGTGAGCCCCGCGCATCCCTCGGGCGCGCTGCGTCGGCGTCGCCTCAGCAGAGCATGAGCAGCGCGACGCCCCCGGCCGGCGTCCTCGACCCGCCGGAGGGGCGAGGGGATGGGAGCCCTCTCCGGGCGCTGCGCGCGGGCGGTGTCGGGTCGCGCGCGTGGAGCACGAACGCCCTCGACACCGCGACCGCGCTTCGACACGCTCGGGACCCCACGATGCAGCCCCTGCACCCGCCCGAGCGCCCCCTCGACACGGCCCGCGCGGCCCCGTCGCCCGCGCGGGTGCTCGAGGGCTGGTTCGCGCGTGGGGGGCGCCCCGCGTCCGATGACACGACGATGTCCGTCCCCCTCGTCGCGCAGGCGTGGTCTCGCTATCTCGCGCAGGCGGAGCACGTCGGGGCGATCGCGCTGGATGCGACGTCGATGCCGCTCGATCGCATCGAGCTCTTCGAGGCCGCCCTCGCGTTCGTCCGGGCGGTCGCGGACGCCGACCCCGCGACGGCGCGGGATCTCGCGCGGGCGGGCTCGACGGCGGAGCCTCTCGAGCCGCGCGCGCACGTCGAGGGGCTCCTGCTCCGGGCGACCGCGCTCGACGCGACGGGCGAGCTCGCGTCCGCGGCGACCTTGCTCGCGGAGGCCTTCGCCCGCGTGTCCGACATCGCCGACCCGGCCCTCCGGGTCGCGGTGCTCGTCAGCCGGGGGAGGGTGCTCGTGATGCTCGGCGACGAGTCGGTCGCGAGCGCCGTGCTGCACGAGGGGGTCGCGCTGGCGTCCGCGCTCGGAGCGAAGCGGCAGGAAGCGAAGATGCTCGGCAACCTCGGCTTCCTGCACGGCGAGCAGGACGGGCGCTCGTACGAGGCGTACACCGCCCGCGCGCTCGCGATCGGGCGCGAGCTCGGGGACGAGCGGCTCGTGGTGCACAGCCTCTGCAACCTCGGCGGCGCCCTCGCGCAGCAGGGCCGCTTCGAGGAGTCCCGCGCGTGCTATGCGGAGGGCCTGCCGAGGGCCGAGGCGCTCGACTGGAAGCAGAGCGTCGCGCTCTTCCAGGCAGGGCTCGGCGGGGTCGAGGTGGGCACCGGCGACGTGGACGCGGGCCTCGCGCTCTACGCGGCGAGCACCGCGTACTTCGAGGCGGCTGGCGACTCCTTCCAGGTCGCCCGGCATCACCTGATCGTCGGTCGGCACCTCGTGGCCGCCGACCGTCACGAGGCGGCGCGTGGCACGCTGGGCCGCTGCCTCGCGCTCTGCGAGGGCGACCGTTTCCGCACGCTCGCGTGGCAGGCGCAGGACCTCCTCTCGACGGTCCACGAGCGGCAGGGCGAACCCTCGCGCGCGCTCGCTTCGCTCCGCAGCGCGCACGCCCTTCGGGAGGCCCTGCTCGAGGCGCGCGTCAGCGAGCGCCTTCGCCTGCTCGACCTGCACGTCGAGGCCGAACGCGCAGCGCGCGAGGTCCTGCTCGAGCGCGCACGGAGCCGGGCGCTCCAGTCCGCGCTCGACGAGCAGCGCAAGCTGCAGGCGGAGGTCGAGGCGCTCGCCCGCACGGACTCGCTCACGCAGCTCAGCAACCGGCGGCATCTCACGGAGATCGTCCACCGGGAGCTGTCCTACATCCGCCGTCGCTTTCGCCCGCTCACGCTCGTGCTGATCGACGTCGACCACTTCAAGCAGGTCAACGACCGGCTCGGACACGCCGCGGGGGATCGCGTGCTGGTCGAGCTCGCGGCGCGGCTCTCCGGCGGGCTCCGCGAGCACGACTGGGTGGGCCGGTGGGGCGGCGAGGAGTTCTGCGTCGTGCTCATCGACACCGCGGAGGCGCAAGGCGAACTCGTCGCCCGTCGCCTGCTCGACAAGGTGCGCGGCCGCGACATCGAGACGGAAGCCGGCCCGCTCCGCGTCACCGTGAGCGCGGGGCTCGCGTCGTGGCGGACGACCGATGGGTCGATCGACGACCTGCTCCGCCGGGCGGACGCGGCGCTCTACGAGGCGAAGCGCGGCGGGCGCGACCGCGTGGTCACCGCGCCCTGAGGCACGCGGGCCGCGCGCGTTCGTGGCGGCGTCCGGGGCCGCGTCCGGGGCCATGATCGCGGGCGCGTCCGGGGGAAGGCCGTTCGGACGTGGCGGCGTCCCGGGGCCACATGCGTGGAGGGGGGCGTGGCGACGTGGACCGTCCGGGCGCCGGGGTTCACCCGAGGCGGCGGCGCAGTCCGTCCATCGCCTTGCGGGCGAGCCGGGCGAAGAGCGGCCGCATCACGGGGGCGAAGAAGCGGTTCACGCCGCCGAGCTCGAAGTCGGCCTCCCAGTGCACGACGGCGCCCCCCTCACTCGGGGTCACCGTGATGCGGTCGGTGGCGCGCAGGCCCTCGGCGGTGCCGACGAGCTCGGCGTGGCGGGCCGCGGCGTCGAAGCGCACGAGCTCGTACTGCATCGGCACGTCCCGGCCGAGGAAGCGCGCGACCACGTCGAAGCGCGCCCCCACGGCGAGCGCCCCCCGATCGTGCCTTCGGACACGCGCGATGCCGGGATCCCACTCCGCCAGGTGCCCGAAGTCGGCGAGGTCTCGGAACGCGTCGTCCGCGTCGGCCTGGATCGAGACGCGGTCTTCCACTCGGATCATCGGGAGGCTCCTCCGCGCGGGCGCGGGCAAGGCGCGGGCAGACGCCCGCCGCCCTCACGTGTGGCCGAAGGGCCCCCGAGGCAACGCACCCCCCGCGCATGAGGGACCCACGCGTGCGGGCACGACGCGCCGGGACCGACACGGCATCGCACCCGCGCGCGCGCGCCGCGACGTGGAACCGGGCCGCGCTCGGGCTGCGGGGCCCGCGCAGGGCGGGGCCGGGGCCTGCGGGGCCGTGCCCATGGACACGGGGCCGCCGGGCGGCGTTACCCTCGAGGCCGTGATGGGCGTGCATGGCGAGGACGGCGCGAGGGGCAGGCCAGGCGCGGGCGCGTGCCGCCTCGGGTGGCTCGGCGCGTTCGCGCCGCACGCGGCCGCGTGCGCGTCGGGCA
>CAIKNO010000073.1 GCA_903828805.1 uncultured Sandaracinus sp.
AGGCTCTTGAGCGGCGCGTGCCGAAACATGCAGGCACGTTTCCAAGCATCAACGACGAGGACCCCGAGCGCGACGATTCGTTCTTGCTGACTTGTGCTCATGACATTGCTCATGCGCCGAGACTGTTCTCAACGCGGTCAATGTCCCGACCTCAGCTATGGCCGCTTTTGGGGTGTCCCTCGTTGGCCGGCTTTGGGTGTCCCCTCAGGGGCTGACCAGCGAACGCTTGAATCTCGCGCCCGCTGTGGCTGCCCTAGTGGGAGTGGCTGCCCTAGTGGGGAACCCTCCGACTCAGCGCCAGAAGCTCAGCTCGCAGTCCAGCCATTGGGCCGGGCGCCCGGGCCGAGAGGGCGTCTTTTGCGGCGTGAATCGCAGGCAGCCACGGCTCGAACACCTCCCGCACACCGGTCGTGGCGTCGCTACATCCAAGCATCCGCTCGAGCACCTGACGAGCGCCGAACTCTTGCGGCGTGGTGCAGTCCAAGAGGCGCGCGGCGGTCCGTGCATCTGCCTCCGGCGTGAGCGCAGCCACCTCCACGAGGGCCGCCAGTTCGACCGCCAGCAGCGGCAGTCGCGGCGCTTGAGCCTCGCTAAGCTGGCGGAGCTGTCGTACTGAGGTCCGAGCTCCGACGAGGTCCCCAGCGCCGACTCGCACCACGGCGAGCCGCCTGAGGATCCCATGGGCCGGGTACTCGCGGCGCCCGCCGTTGCACCACGAGAGTGAACGGAGCTCCTTACCTTCGAGCGCATCAAGGAAAGCCTCCGCCTCTTGGACGTTGCCTCCCAAGCGCGAGAGCGCGCCGATCCTGCTCCAGTGCAACAGGGCGAAGCCCTGGCCGAAGCCCTCGGGCATGCCAGCGATCCCCTGTGCGAGCGCCTCATGCGTCGAACTGTTGAGCCCGAGGCTCGCAGCGAGGTGCGCACGCGCGGTGGCGTGCTCGCCAGCGAGCGCCTCGAGCTGTGAGCGGTACTGGTGTTGCCGAGCGACATCAGCCGGCGCTGTGAACTCGTCCAGCGCCAGCTCGCTTAGCCTCCGCGCGCCGGACAGCCGGTCGGCGCGACCGGCGCTCGCCACGATCTCGGCCTGCAGCCAGGTGCCCAGCGCGCGCCCGCGGAGCTCAGAGCGCACGCGCTCGGGGAACACCTCAGGTAGCGCGTCCGACAGGAGTGAAGAGATCTCCTCGAAGTAGGTACTTGCCGCCTTCGCCCGCGTCGCGGCCTCCTCCGGCACATAGGCGTCGATCAGGTGCACTGCCTGATGCACGAGCGCCTCCAGGATCAGGTCCGCGTGCTCGAAGCGTTGGGCAATGGCGGGGAGCAGGCCGTTGATCCTCTGGGTGCGTTCGGCGGCGCCGCGGAGGTCTCCATCGTGGTTCGACGCGACGAGCGAAGTCATCTCAATGGCGAGGCGGGCCCAGAGCAATTCGCTGGCGCGCCCGTCGCGCTCGAGGTCCTTCTCCATTGGCACAAGGAGCCCGGAGATGAGCCACGCGGCGACGCGCTTGCCGTCTTCCAGGCTGCGCTCGCGATCGACGATATCCTTCAGCCACTCCGTCCCGAAGCGGAGGTGTGAGTCCCGCGCGCGGGGAGGAAGGTCCGCGAGCGCACCGATCAAGCGCCTCAGCTCGACGTCAACGTCCTTCTCAAGGCGCTGCTCGCTCCTGACGATGTCCAAGAGGACCACGAGCGCGAGCCCGAAGGACCCGCGACCGAGCAGCTCGTCGATCCGCCGGCTCGCAGGCTTCCGCTTAAGCGTTACGTCGAACACGCCGAACGCGCTCGAAAGCGTCGCTCTCGCGGTGGCGTCGCAGCGCCGGAAGTCTCGGTAGCTGGCGTTGCTCAGCAGGTCGCAGAGTTGCAACTCGGGCCATCGCTTGTCGTTGCCCGCGATATAGCCGTTATGCTCGGCCAGCTGCCACCGCTTCGCGTCGCGCCCACGGCCCTCCTGCACCGCGGCCGAGGCCATGAGCTCTCGGACGCGGCGCTCCGCGTCCGCCGGTTGGAGGTAGATCTTGCCCTCCGGCCCATCGGCGAGCCGGACCGCGCCGGCCTTGATCTGCAGGGTGATTGAGCCCGAGCGCTAGCGCGAGCTGAGCTCGCACACGCGAAAGGCGAGCTCACCCGTCATGTTGATGATGTTGGCCTTCCGCTCGCCGAATGTGACGCCCTCGTGGTTGACGATCCGGACGGGCTGAATGCCCTGGGCGATGAGCTCCTTGCACAGCGCTGGAACGAGGCGCGAGAGCTCCGCA
>CAIKNO010000074.1 GCA_903828805.1 uncultured Sandaracinus sp.
CTCGGGGTTTTGAAAACGCTCCCCCAAGGGTCGGACCCTTCTCTCGGGGTTTTGAAAACGCTCCCCCAAGGGTCGGACCCTTCTCTCGGGGTTTTGAAAACGCTCCCCCAAGGGTCGGACCCTTCTCGGACGATTTTCTTCGCGCTCCGCACGCAACCCGGAAAGGGGAGCTCCGATGAGGCGCTCGACCGATCGGCTCCGCCTCCGCGGAGGTCCGCGGTGGCGTTGTGTTCACACTGGCTCCCGCCGTCGGGCGGCGGCGGTGTGTGGGCGGCCGTGCGAGGGCTGCCGGAGCGCGTTCAGCCCGCCGGAGCGCGTTCGTTCGCGCGGCGCCCGATCACGTCCGCCACGAGGGCCGCGGGCAGGCTTCCGGTGCGCTGGAAGTGCCGCATGTGGAGGATGGGCTCGCTGCCCACCTCGGCGACCGTGCGGCCCGAGAGCCGCTCGTCGTACGTCCTCGGATGAAACGCACGAAGCGCTTCGGGGGACTCCGCGAGGAGCCGCTCGACGACATCGCCGAGGGCCTCGAGGGAGTTCATCTTCATGTACGGGCAGGTCGCGCAGCCGCCGGCGGCCGTGCATCCCTCGCCGCCCGACGCGCCGGGCACCACGCCGAGCTCGGGATCAGAGCTCGCGGTGACCGCGTCGCTCGCCACCGGAAAGGCGATCTCGACGCTGATTCCCGAGCCGGCGTGGGCGCGCAGCACTGCGCGCACCTCCCGGACGATCGACGTCACCATCCCGGCCTCGGTGCCGAGCACGAAGCGGGGGCTCTTCCCATCGCCGGCGGCCACGGCCTCCCGGACCTTTCTCGTGATGAACGCGAGGATGTCCGAGGTCGAGCCGACCACGCCGCGGTCGTGCGCCTTGTGCTCCAGCGCCAGCTCGAACATCTCGCCGGGCACCTCGAGGTGGGCCGTGATGAACGAGCCCGATTCCTCGGAGCGTGCGCGCGCGACGACGTCCGCACCGAACATGTGATGGACGACGCAGTGCCCCTGCTGGAACGACGCCAGGCGCGCGGCGACGGCCCGCACCGTCGCGCGGTCGTGCGCGGGGTGCAGAGCCCGGATCTCCGCGTCGTCGAGGGTCTCCAGCGCGGCGAAGAAGCGGGCGAGGTTCTGGCCCATGTACGTGTCGGGGCCGAACCACACCCGGACGTCCGGGATCTCGGCGAACGCGGTCAAGATCGTCTGGACGACGTTGCTCGACGTGCACGTGATGGTCGGGACCTTCGCGTGGGCGTGCGCCTTCGTGCGCAGGCTCGTGTTGATGTACACGACGTGCAGGCTCCGCTCCGAGCGGGCGGCCTGGGCGAGCCAGGCCTGGTACGTGAGCGTCTCGGCGGCGGCGGCGAGCGAGCATCCGATCGGCGCCGACGCGACCCTGTAGACGGGGATGTGCGCGTAGCCCGCCTCGTCGAGCATCGCGCGGGCATTCTCGCTCATGAAGTCGACGCCGAGCACCACGACGGCCCGACATCCGGCCTTCGCGAACGCGACCGCGCGATCGGCCATCAGCAGCGAGTCGCTGATGTGGACGTGGGGCCAGCGGCACGCCGCGAGGACGCCCTGAAGCTCGGGGTCCATGTAGTAGTGCGCGACGACGCCGATGCGGCCGGCCTCGAGCCGTGCGTCGAGGGCGCGCACGGCGGCCTCGTCGGGGCGGAGGAACGCCGCCTGGGCCTCGGCGAACGTGCCCTCCGCCTCGAAGCGATCCTCGAGGACTCGGAGGGTGGGGAAGCTCCGGGCGCTTTTCATGGCGCGAGTCTAGAGCCTCGGCCTCGCTCCGTCAGCGGGTGTGCGCCCCCCTCGCGGCGGAGGGGCCGCCCCCTTTCGATCCTCCGCAGAGGATGCGCCCGCAAAGGTTGCATTCGCAAGGGATGAGGTTGCATGCAACTGCAAGGAATCATGAAGCTTTCCGTGATCCCCAACGTTGACGTTCGACGCCCCGCTGTTCCACTCTGCGGACCATCATGAGCGCCCGAAGACTGTTTCTCCCGGTCGGCCGACGTACTTTCGTGAAGCTCGGCGCCGCGGGCGCGGCGGCGGCTGCGCTTCCCGGGTGGGCGGGTTGCGGCGGCAGCGCTGCGGTCGAGCAGGTCGAGAACCTGATCATCGGCTCCGGGTTCGGCGGCTCCATCACCGCCGCGCGGCTCGCCGAGCAAGGCCACTCGTCGGTCATCCTCGAACGCGGCAAGAGCTGGGCGGTCACCACGCCGGGCGAGGACGTGTTCAGCGACATGGGCTTCACCCCGGGCGATGCGTACGACCGCCGCTCGGCGTGGCTGTCGCGTCAGTCGCCCATCCCCGGCCTGCCGCCCCGCCCCATCGCACCCTACGTCGGCGTGCTCGAGCGCGTGGTCGGGCAGGGCATCGACGTGGTGTGTGCCGCCGGCGTCGGTGGCGGTTCGCTCGTCTACAGCGGCATGATGGTGCGTCCGCCGGACGAGCTCTTCTCGGACGTGTTCCCGGCCGAGCTCACGCCGCGCCTCATGGACCCGTACTACGAGCGGGTTCGCGCGCTGCTGCAGCCCTCGCCCATCCCCGATTCGCTGCTCGCGATGCCCCAGTGGCGCTCGTCGGCCGTCTTCATCGATCAGGCGATGCGCGCGGGCTACGACGTGGAGAAGCTCCTCTGCGGCTTCGACTGGTCGCTCGCCGAGGCGGAGGCGAGGGGCGACATCCCGCCGCAGTTGATCCGCGGATCGTACATCTTCGGCCTCAACAGCGGCGCGAAGGCGACGCTCGACAAGAGCTACCTGAAGATGGCGCTCGACAGCGGTCGGTGCTCGCTGCGCGCCCTGCACTGGGTGCAGCGGGTCGC
>CAIKNO010000075.1 GCA_903828805.1 uncultured Sandaracinus sp.
CACGTCGGGAGCGTCGCGCGGTCGGGCACGAGCCGCAGGTACTCGGTGTTCAGGAGCAACGCCGGCGCGAAGGTCACCCCCGGTCCGCCCGCCGTCCAGCGGATCGAGTCGCGCTGCAGCCGCTCGAGCCACGTCGAGACCACCTCGGTGGCCGTCGTCATCTGCCGCGCCTCGGCGTTGCCTGCGATGCTGGCGCGCTGGAGCGACATCAGGCCGACCGCGCCGCCGGTCATGATGGCGACCGCCATCATGACCTCGATCAGCGTGTAGCCTGCCCGCCGCGCAGACCGCGACGCGTGGCCGCTTCGACGTTCGAGCGCCCGGCGGCTCATCGCTCCACCCTCGGCGCGGCGCCCGGCGGGATCAGCACGGCCCGCTGCTCGAGCGCCGTGCCGCCCGATGGGGAATAACGATCGAGCGCGAGGCGCACGCCCGCATCCGAGCGGACGAACGTGCCCGTGCCCGTGTCCAGCCAGAGATCGTCGTCCGGCTCGAAGCAGACGCGCTGCACAGGGGTGTTGATGGTCACGAAGTGCGACCCCGAGCTGTACCCGTTCGCGTCGAAGAAGTCGGCGCAGTCGATGGAGGGGGGGCTCGTGGTGCACCCACCCACCGCGGCGATCGTGCCCCATGCGTTGGCCCGACAGACATCGGTCGTGCCACGCCAGAGCTCGAAGCGGCCCCGACCGTCCGCGCGGTACTGGAGCATGTAGGCCCGGCCGTACGTGAGCGCTTCGGACCGGGCCCGCCGCGCCAGCCGCGAGAGGTCGTAGACTGCGCGCTGCGCCCGGCTCGCCGCGAGCGCCCGCATCATGCCGGGGCCCGCCAGCGCCGAGATGATCGAAATGATCATCACGATCACCATCAGCTCGATCAGGGTGAACCCCGAGCGGGCGCGGCGCGACGCGTTGAATCGGTCAGGACGAGGCACGACGGCCGAGTCGTAGCAAACACTGTTCCGCAACTGATCCTCCCCCACGGCCCCGGGATCAAGCGGGAATCCCCGCCCTTCCCGACTCCCTTCCCCGCATCGGATGCAGGCTACGCAACGATTGCGGGGTTGGTCGCCTCCCGCCGACCCCTCCCCCCGGGGTGCGCGTAGCGTCGGAAGAACCCTTTTACACTTCTCGCGCTTGACATGCCAAGGGGCGTGCCGTAGCAATGCCGGCCCCACGCGGAAGTGGCGGAATTGGCAGACGCACTGGATTCAGGTTCCAGCGGGGTAACACCCGTGTGGGTTCAAGTCCCACCTTCCGCAGCCCCATGAAGCCCCGAGGGACCTCGTCATCGACAGGTCCCTCGGGGTTTCGACTGTCCGTCGTCCCGACAGCCCCGCGCACCGAAAACGCACCAAAATCAGCGTTTTCGAGCCGTCCGGAGGCCCGCTCGGAGGCCATCTCCGGACGTCCGAGACCCGGGGTCCGAGCCGCGCCCGACCCCGCCTCCGGGACCGAGGCGGAGGCGTCCTCGAGCCCCTCCCCGTCCGGGCACGCCCCGGACCGGCGATCTCCCTGGGTCGAGGACGGCGCGATCTCGATCGCCCCCCCGCGCTCGGCACGCGCGTGCGGCGGCCCGTCCGCGACCGCCCGGGACTCCCGGCCCCCGGCCGCCGAAGTCATGGGCCCCACGAGCCCGGCCTGACCGCGCGACTCGAGGTACGCCTTCATCACATCGGGCGTCACTACCGGAGACTCCGGGTCCGCGACCGCGGCCGACGGGCCCCCGACCGCCGACGCCGGCCCCCCAACCGTGGCCGCCGGAGCCACCGGCCCCACGGACTCGGCTCGCCTGCTCGCCACGACGTGCGCCATCAGCCGCTCGAGCGTGGCCACCCAGGAATTCGAGGCCCCGACCTGAGCCGTCCCCGACGCCGCCGCCGCGCCCACCGCGACCGCCCGCGCTTCGGGCGGCCCCGACCTCCGACGGACGCCCCGGCCCACGCCGAGCGCAGCGTCCGGCACAGGGGCCCCAGGCGACCCGGCCCCCCGGCCCACGCCGAGCGCAGTTTCCCCGACCGGCCCAGCGGCCCCGGGCGACCCGGCCCCCCGGCCCACGCCGAGCGCAGCGTCCCCGACCGGCCCAGCGGCCCCGACCGGCCCAGCGGCCCCGGGCGACCCGGCCCCCCAGCCCGCGCCGAGCACAGCGGCCCCGACCGGCCCAGCGGCCCCGGCCGATCCGGCCCCCCGGCCCACGCCGAACACAGCGTCCCCGACCGGCCCAGCGGCCCCGGGCGACCCCGCCCCCAGGCCCGCACCGAGCGCCGCGCCTGCGATCTCGCGCGCCTCGGGCGGGACTGCCCTCCGACGCACGCCCCGGCCCACGCCGAGCGCCGTGCCTGCGACCTCGCGCACTTCAGCCTGCCCCGCCCTCCTGGCCGCGCCGAGCGCCGCGCCACCGACCGGATCCGGGGCCCCGTCGCCCGGGTGGCCCTCGAGCGCCGCGAGCACCTCGAGCGCCGCGCGCGCGTTCGGCTTCGCGTAGATGGCCGTCGTCGTCAGCTGCTTGTGTCCGAGCAGGAAGCCCACCCC
>CAIKNO010000076.1 GCA_903828805.1 uncultured Sandaracinus sp.
GGGCCTCTTCTTCGGCGACGTACATCGCGGCGATGAAGGTTCCGCCGTCCTTCGCGAGCACGGGCTGCGTGCTCTCCGCGTCCCGGAACTTGCGGCGACCGTGGGCGTTGCAGCCGGCCTCGACGACGCGTCCCGTCGTGTAAACGGCGTTGAAGCGATGCTCGGCGTCGGCGGTGAGCGTGCCGCGGCGCTTGTTGAGGAAGAAGTAGAGGTGCCCGTCGACCGGGTCGAGCCCGAGGCATCGGACCGCGCCGGCAAGCGCGTCGAAGCTGCCGCGCATGTCGACCGGCTCGACGACCACGAACACCCGGACCGTGGGCGGCAGGCTCAACGCGCGACGAGCGCCCGCACGAGCCGAGCGAGCGTCGCCTCGTCGAAGTCGTCGCCGACCTCGATCGCGAACTCGGCCACGCGCCAACCCCGACGACTTCAACGCCTTCAGGCACGCCCGAGCGTCCCGTGCATCCGTGATCTTCCGCCCTGCCGACATCGACCCGCACCTCCATCTCGGAGGCTGCGCGGGTCGGTCGCTTCACGCCTCCCGGCGTCGTTGATGGGTCACCACCAAGCCCGCGCGACGGGCGCCGCGTCGTGATCCCGTGCGCGGCGGGCGACATGCACGCCGGCCTCGACCGGATCTACGCAGGCGTGCGGTTCGACTGTTCGGCGAACCACCCGGTGAAGTCGCCCGCGCCGGCCCCCGCGAGCCGCGGGCCGCGCGGTGCCGCGCGCGGTGGAGAGGCGATGCGCCGCCGCGGGTGTGTCGGCATGATGCGCCGATCGGTATCCTCGAAGGATGGACTTGGTGACGTGCTCCACGCGACGCTGGGCTCCCGTCCTCGCAGGGTTCGCCGCGTGGGTGGCGGCGTGCGGCCCGACGCCCGGGGGCGCGCCGGCGCAGACCGACGCAGGGTCCCCAGACGCCGCGCAGACCGACGGAGGATCCCCGGATCAGCCGCGCGGTCCGGTCGAGGTCGCCCGTGCGGCTCAGACCGCCTACGCCGATCATGAGGGCACCAACCACGTCGTTCTGACGACTCCGCAGTACGCCACCGTCCGCGGCCAGCGCTACCGCCTCGACGGTGTCCTGCTCGTCGACACCACGACGGCACCGTACGACACGGTCGCGATCTCGTACGGCATGGGCAACGGCAACCTCAGCTGCAAGACCGTGGGAAGCGCCGACTTCATCGAGCTGGTGCCGTTCGTCGAGAACGTGATCCCGGGCTCGAGCGACTTCCGCCAGCGCCTGGGCTTCGTGTTCACGGGCGATGGCAGCACGGTGACCTGCCAGTGGCGGATGGCCATCCACGATCCCGGCACGGGCCTGGCCAGCGCCAGCAAGCACTATCGCCTGGCCCCAGGATCGTATGTCCAGCTGACCACCGCGGCGCCGACCGCGTACGATTTCAACTACACGCAGTTCGCACGGAACGCAGCCCAGGGAACGCGGCTCGGACGGCTCGAGTCGACGCACATCGCGCACGCCACCCACGCCACGCTCACCGGACCCACGACGTTCGTGGGCGATCTGCAGGTCAACGGATGCCGGGGCGCCGAAGTGACCTGCCTGGCCACCGACTGGTCATTGATGGTCACGGTCACCGCCGAACTGACGGTCCACGAGCGACACCCGGGTGTGAGCTCGGGCTCGGACTGGTGCGCTACGCAGACCGTGTTCTCGACGTCGCGTCGGTTCAAGTCGGACACCCACCCGGACTCTCCGGGGCAGCACCACGCCACCGTGCATGGATCGGGGACCTGGACCCCGTCTCCAGGCTGCGGGACCAGCGTGTCGGTCGAGCTACGAGCGATCAACGACACGTCGGCCTCCGATTGCGCGGCGAGCGCCATGGGGTGCGCGGTCGCCATCTACGACAGCGTCGGCTCTCGGTATGCGTCCGTCCCCCAGCGCTGGTGACGCGGCGAGTGCGGCGCCGGCACCGCGCCCGACACGATGCCGTCGAGGTTCAGGTCGGCCGCGGGCAAGGAGGCCCTCGTCTCGCCACGGACCGAGGGCACCCAGGCCACGCTGGTGGATCTCCTCGCGTACGAGGCGCAGGGGGATGCGACCGACGAGGCGAGGGCCGTCGCCCCTCCGACCGCGGACCTCGAGGAGATCTGCAACGACCTGGACGCGCGCTCGGACTCGCGCGCAGAGCGCGCCAACCCGCGCGGCGTACCAAACAGGCCGGGACGGGCGCGCCTCGATCCGACCGCTGCCCCACCCCGAGCGGCCGTCACGCGGCAAGTCATCGCCACCGGGGCCGAGCGGCTCGGGTTCGAGGCCGTCTCCACGCGCGCATCGGCCCGATGCCATGCGTCAGCGCCTCCGCGGGTTCGCCGGGGTCCGGATCGACCTTTGACCCATCGACCGGCGCCGGATGGTCGGCACCCACCTCACGGCGATGACGTGGCACGGGAAGCCCGAGCCCC
>CAIKNO010000077.1 GCA_903828805.1 uncultured Sandaracinus sp.
AAGCCCGGGCCTCCGCCCTGCGCGAGGGCGTAGGCCAGCGCGCCGCGCGTGCGCCCGAGCTCCATGCCGAGCGCCTCGAGCTGGGCCTGCAGCCGACCCGTCGATGCCACGGCCTCGGCCGCCGGGACGCCGAGCGCACGCGCGACGGCCTCGAGCGTGTCGTGCGCCGCGCGCAGCTCTCCCCTCGCCCTGCCGCCCGCCGAAAAGACGATGCGGGTCCCGCCCTTGTAGCGCTGGGACGAAAGCATCCGGACGACCCCGATCTCCGAGGTGTGCAGCACGTGGGTGCCGCCGCACGGAGACACGTCGAAGCCCTGCACGTCGACGACCCGCACCCGCGCGTGCTCGGCCTTGGGGGCCCGACGCAGCGGCAGCGCGGCGAGCTCCTCGAGCTCGGGAAACCAGGCGCGGACCGGGCGGTCCTCGTCGATCAGGGACTGCACGAGCGACTCGGCCTCCGCGAGCCGCGCCTCGGAGAGGCCGTCGCGGTCGAGGTCGATGGTGCACCCGGAGGCCCCGAGCCGCGAGCTGACGGTCTCGCCCGCGCCGAGCTCGAGCAGGGCGCGGGACAGCATGTGCTGCGCGGTATGGAGCGCGGTGTGGAGGCGGCGACGCCCGGGATCGACCCGCCCCTTCACCCGCGCATCGACCGGCGGCAGCGGCCCCTCGACCAGGTGATGCACCCAGCCCTCCGCGTCGATCTGCACGTCGCGCACCGCGATCGACCACGGAGGAGAGGCCCCGTCGAGGACGTCGAGCGCGCCGAGGTCGGCGAGCTGCCCGCCCGACTCCGGGTAGAACGCGCTCCGATCGAGCACGAGCGAGGGCGCCCCCTCGAACGACGCGTGCATCCGCACCGCGGCCTCGAACGCCACGCAGCGCGCGTCGTCCTGCTCGAGCCGCACGGTGGCCGGCCCCCTCGACGACGGGCCCGTCATGCCGACGCGAGCCTTGGATCCCGCGGCCCCGGGGCGGTCTGGACCTCGACCCCGTGCGCGCGGAGGTAGGAGACGCCGTTCTCGCCGGCATACCCGCCCTCGACGACGAGCACCTTCGCGATGCCCGCGTGGTGGATCATCTTCGCGCACATCAGGCACGGCTCGCCGGTCACGATCAACCACGCGCCGCGGCACGCGACGCCGCTCGCGGCGGCGTTGCACACGACGTTCATCTCCGCGTGGTGGCAGCCGATCTCCATCCGCGTGCCCGACACGACCCCGAGGGTGTCGCGCAGGCACTCGTCGCCGCCGCAGAGCGCCCCGCCGCCGCGCGGGCCTCCGTTGTAGCCATCCATCAACACGACGTTGCGCTCCGGGTCGAGGAGCAGCGCCCCGAACTTGCGGCGCGGGCAGTTGCTCGCACGGGCGAGCGTGAGGCACTGCTCGATGCGGATCTGGATGTGCTTGTCCTTCATGGGTGCCCGGAGGATAGCGCCCCGCGGCCGGGACACGACCCCCCGTTCCGCCCGGAGCGCGAGGCGGGCCTCACGGCGTCGGCGCGGTCCCGTCGGGCGCGAAGTCGCAGCTGCCGTCGGGCGTGCCCATCGTGCATCCCGACGGGAACTCGATCGTCGCCGAGCCGGCCCACGCCCCCTCGACGAAGCCGAGGATCTGCTCCTGCGCCGCGGCGGCCGCCGGCGTGTCCTGGGCCGCGAACCCATGCACTTCGAGCGCGCTGTTCGACACGACGTGGTACTGGGTGAGCCCCGAGCGCTCCACCGTCCGGTCGAGCTGGGGCCGTCCGACGATCGGCGAGAGGACGGGTCCGACGTGGGCCGCGTCGAGGACCTCCGCGACCATCGCGGTGCCGGGGTTCGGCAGGACCGGATCGCCGATGCTCTCCTGCACGAGCGCCACGAGCGGCTGCTCGCGGAGCACGTCGGCCCACGACGCGCCATCGGCCTCGTCGAGCAGCGTCTGCGCGATGGCGACCGCGAGCGCGACGTTCTCGTCGCCCCCGTTGTTGCGGCGCACGAGGCTCTCGAAGAGTCCGAACTGGAGCGCGTCGCGCACCCACGTGCCCCACGCGGCCCCCGGCACGTTGAGCACCGCGTGCCGGACCTCGGGGTTCGCCGCGGCGTACACCAGGCCCATCGTCCCGCCGAGCGAGCCTCCGACCCAGACCGGCACCGAGCCGTCGGGCCTGCGGCCCACGTGCGGATTCGGCATCCCGCCCAGAGACTCGGCCGCGAGGGCCTCCCCGAGCACGCCGCCCATCGCCGCCTGCACGGCCGACGCGTCGGCCACGGCCTGCACCAGGCCACCGGCCGCGAAGCTCGCGCCCATCACCATGTTCTGCAGCCCGACGAAGGTGTCGATCACGGTGTCGTCGGTCCAGCGGTGGTACTGGATGCCGACCTTGGCCGCGCCGCGTGCGGTGATGGGGCGGTCGAACGCATCGTCGCGGACGTTGCCGCCCGTGCCGTGCCCGTACATCAGGTACCGGTAGTCGCCCGTCCCGCGGGGGATGACGATCCGGAAGGGCGCGTCCCGCAGCCCGACCCGTCGCGGCGCGCCGTCGGGCTCGATCGCGATGCCCCCGTCCGGCTCGAGGAAGTCGGGCAGCCCCGAGAGCCGCCCCTCGACCACCGTCGCGACCGGGCCATCCGCGCGGTGCTCGACCACGTCGATCTCGACCGAGACCTCGTCCGCGGCGACCGACGCGAGCGCGGCCTGGCGCATCGCCCGGAGCCTCCGGAGCGGGTCCTCGCTCGAGCGGGTGGTGAAGTCCCATGCGCGCAGCAGGTGCGACGCGTCGATGCCCTGCGCCTCGAGGAACGCCCGGGTCGCCGCGTGGTAGCCGCGCAGATCGGCCTCGGCCTGCGTCGCGGGCGCGACCAGGCCCAGCGCGACCTCGCTGCCGCGCGACGCCGGGACGGGCATCCCCGACTCGCTGCGGAGCTCGTCGGTGACGACGACCACGTAGTCGGCGCCCGCCTCGAGCGGCACGAGCGGATGCGCGACGACGACCGACTCCTCGAGCCCGCGCACCATCGTGGGGACGACCTCGACCCGCAGCGGCACCTCGGCGCCGACGTCGGGGTGGTCGTGCTGCGCGAGCAGGAGGTGAATGGCGCCGGGCTCGTCGGCGCTCGCCCACCCCAGGCTGGCGAGGTCCACCTTCGCCGGGAACCCGACCACCAGCGAGCTCACCCTCGAGAACCCGTCGGCGCGCGCGAGCGCCTCCGCGCCTTCGTCCTGGCGGTTCAGGGTCGACAGGTCGACCGAGAGCCGCAGCCCCGTCGCGGTCGTGGGGTCCGCGATCGTGAACGCGTTGCTCGGCCAGGGCAGAAGGCAGCGCGTCGGATCGACGTCGTCGCAGGCGCGCTCGAAGGGCGTGCGATCGCCGACGGCGCGCTCGGTCGCCTCGAAGACCGGCGGCGCCGCATCGCACGCCACGACGAACAAACCCCATGCGAAGAACGCAGGACCGGCGCGACGAATGGACATCGCCGGGGAGACTACCAGGGACGGACGGCGCGGAGCCGACACGAAACGCGGTGCCGACAGGAACCGGTGCGGCGCGGGGACCGGGCGTCGGGCGCCCGGCCAGGTCCCCCGCGGCCGGCCGATAATAATTGACCGGGCGTTCTGATTGCGGTGAATATCCCAGACGGGGCCCAGTCGAAGCCCGCCTCGAGCCCGGGCCCGTCGCGCGGCCCGAGGCGCATCTGTTTTTTACCGCGCGAACGAGGGAGTGGTTCACATGAGCGAGAAGAAGACGCTGACGAACGCGGACATCGAGAGCAGCCCGGTCGGCCGGCGCTCGGCGCTGGGCATCATGGGCGCGGTCGGCGCGGCCGTGGCCGCCGTCGGCGTCGCGGGCACCGCGGGCACCGCGCACGCGATCCCGGGCTGCACCGACCGTGATCCCCAGGATGCGGGCGGCAACGGCCGCGGCCGCGGCATCAGCGACTCGAATCCGACCGATCCGGCCGGCTGCGGCAGCCGCGCGTGCAGCGACTCGGATCCGAACGATCCGGCGAGCCGCGGCCGCCACTGCTGATACGGCGCCCCTCGATGGGCACCTCGAGCGCGACGGGCCCCGGGTCCGTCGCGCTCTTGCGTTCCGTCGAGCGCTCGCATTCCAGCGAGCTCGAGACGGAGCACGGCGCGGCACGGCTTCCTTCCCGAACCGGGCCCGAAAGCTCTACCCTTGGGCGATGGACCCGCGCCGCCCGCTCCGCTCCGAGCAGTTCGTGCTCGCCCTCGCCGTCGCCCTCGCGGCCTCGGCCTGCAGCGAGCCCTCGCCGCTCGCGCCCTGCCGCTCGTCCGACGAGTGCGCGGCCTCCGAGGTCTGCGTCGACGGGCGTTGCGGCGCCGGCCCCGACGCCGGACCTCGACCGGATGGCGCGACGCCCTCGACCGACGCCGGGGCCGACGCCGGCCCCGAGGGCGCCTGCCGCGGAGACTCCGAATGTCCGGGGGGCCGCTGCATCGGCGGGCTCTGCTGCGGCTCCGACCAGCTCTGCGGCAGCGCGTGCTGCGGCGCGTCGGAGGTCTGCTTCGCCGGGGCCTGCGTGACGCCGCTCGAGGCCTGCCGGACCACCGCAGACTGCGCGGAGCAGCAGTACTGCGAGCCCGCCTTGGGCGGTGGCGCCGGGGGCGATGGCGGCGTCGCGATGCCCATGGACGCCGGCCGCGCCTGCACGGCGAGCGAGCCGCGCGCAGGCCGCTGCCTCGCGGTGCCGCCCCGTTGCGCCGACGGCGGGGGGATGGAGGATGGCGGCGTGGGGTGCACCGCGACCTGCGAGTACCGCCCCGAGGTGGCCCGGCTGCAGGCCGAGGTCGCGTGGGACTGGGGCCAGGCCGCCCCGCCGACCGAGCAGCCCGAGCACGTGGACGTCTGGTCGACGCCGGCCGTCGGCCGACTCTACGACGCCAATTGCGACGGCTCGGTCGACGAGCTCGACCCGCCCGACGTGGTCTTCGTGTCGGGCCGGGCCATCGACGTCGCGACCGGCCAGGGCACCTGCTGCCACTGCACCGGGGCGTCGGTCAGCGCGTGCCTGAGCGGCGTCCTGCGCGTCGTCGATGGACGCACCGGGGCCGAGGTCTGGTCGCTGCGCCGCGCGGGCCCGATGTCCATCGGATTCTCGGGGATCTCGGTGGCGCTCGGCGACCTCGACGGCGATGGGCGCATGAACGTCGCGGCCGTCACCGGCGAGGGAAGCGTGGTGATCCTCGAGGGCGACGGAACCGTTCTGCGGACGAGCGATCAGCCGATCCCGGGGGCCTCGATCTCGACGTTCGGGTGGGGCGGAGGCCTCGCGATCGCGGACATGGAGGGCGACGGGTTCCCCGAGATCGCCTTCGGCGCGACCGTGTTCACGACCGAAGCGGGGGCCCTCACCCGACGCTTCGTCGGCACCGGCGGCATCGGCGGAGACTCCGTCGCCTCGGCCCTCTCGACCTTCGCGGACCTGGACGGCGCGGCCGACCTGCACCTCGAGCTGCTCGCGGGCCGCACCGCGTATCGCGCCGACGGAACGACCCTCTGGGATCGCGCCGACCTCTCCGACGGTTTCTCTGGAATCGCCAATTTCGTCGGCGATGCGGCCCCCGAAGTGGTGCTCGTCACCCGCGGCACCGTGCTGCTCCTGTCGGCTTCGACCGGGGCGACCCTCGCCGGTCCGTTCAGGCTCGGCGGCACGGGCGCGGGGGGGCCGCCGACCATCGCCGACTTCGACGGCGATGGCGCGCCGGAGATCGGGATCGCCCAGCAGAACTACTACTCGGTCCTCGAGGTCGTCCCCGACGGCACCGCCCTCCGGGAGTTCTGGCGCACGGCGAACCACGACCTGAGCTCGAGCGTCACCGGCTCGACGGTCTTCGACTTCGAGGGCGACGGAATCGCGGAGGTCGTCTACGCCGACGAGTGCTTCCTCTGGGTCTACGACGGCCCGACCGGCCACGTTCGCTATGCCGGCCTGACGACCTCGTTCACCGGCACCGAGGCGTCCGTCGTCGCCGACGTGGACGGCGACGGTCACGCCGAGATCGTGCTGGTCTCGAACGGCGCGGACCCCACGCGATGGCGCTGCAACCTGCCCGAGTGGACCGCGCCGAACACCGACCCCGACTACGCCCGACCGGGCTGGTCGCCGCCGGCCGGGGCCACCGCGTACCGGGGGGTGCGCGTGCTGCGCGACGCGGCGCGGAGCTGGGTCGGCACCCGACCGATCTGGAACCAGCACACGTACCACGTCACCAACATCTGCGTGCCGGGGGACTCCGCGTGCGCGGACGGCGCGACGTACGGGTCGATCCCCCGGCAGGAAGCCTCGAACTGGTCGCTGGGCTGGCTCAACAACTTCCGACAGAACGTGCAGCAGGCGGGGATCTTCGACGCCGCCGACGCGACGCTGGTGCTCGAGGTGCAGTGCACCACGCCGGTGGAGCTCGTGATCAGCGTGCGCAACCAGGGCGCCGCCATCCTGCCGCCCGGCGTCCGCGTGGACTACTCGGCGGTCGAGGCTGGAGTCGAGGTGCCGCTCGGCACGGCGACGACCACGGGGCCGGTGTTCCCCGGCGCCGTCGAGCAGCTTCGGGTGTCGTTGCCCGCGGACCGCGATCCGATGGGCGTATTCCGCGCTCGGATCGTCAACCCGTCCGACGCCCCGACCTTCCGTCAGTGCCGCGACGACAACGACCAATCGGCCGACGTCACGGCCTCGTGCATCCTCTGAGCAGGACCCGCGCGGCTCGTGCTAGGTAGCGCCGCCATGGTCTCCGAGATCTTCGATCCGAGCGCCTGGGACGTCGTCCCCGGCTTCTCGTTCACCGACATCACCTACCACCGCGCCCGCGCCCACGGGACGGTGCGGATCGCGTTCCATCGGCCCGAGGTGCGGAATGCCTTCCGTCCGCACACGGTCGACGAGCTCTGCACCGCGCTCGAGCACGCGCGGATCTCGAGCGACGTGGGCGTGGTGCTGCTGACGGGCAATGGCCCCTCGGCCAAGGACGGAGGATGGGCGTTCTGTTCCGGCGGCGACCAGCGCGTCCGCGGCAAGGACGGCTACAAGTACGAGGGAGATCCCGGCACGATGGACGCCGGTCGGCTCGGCCGGCTGCACATCCTCGAGGCCCAGCGGCTCATCCGGTTCATGCCGAAGGCCGTGATCGCGGTCGTGCCGGGATGAGCGGTCGGTGGAGGCCACTCGCTCCACGTCGTCTGCGACATGACCATCGCCAGCGAGGAGCACGGCGTCTTCAAGCAGACCGACGCCGACGTCGCGAGCTTCGACGGGGGGTTCGGCTCGGCGTATCTCGCGAAGCAGGTCGGCCAGAAGCGCGCGCGGGAGATCTTCTTCGTCGGCGCGGCGTATTCCGCGCGCGAAGCCTTCGAGATGGGGATGGTGAACGCGGTCGTGCCGCACGCCCAGCTCGAGCGGTTCGCCCTCGAGTGGGCGCGCGAGATCAACACCAAGAGCCCCACCGCCATCCGGATGCTGAAGTACGCGTTCAATCTCGTCGACGACGGGCTCGTCGGGCAGCAGCTGTTCGCGGGCGAGGCGACCCGACTGGCGTACATGACCGACGAGGCGAAGGAAGGGCGCGACGCGTTCGTGGAGAAGCGCCCGCGCGACTTCCGACGCTACCCCTGGCACTACTGACGGGCGAGCGCGCCCCCGGGGCGCGCTTCGTGCGGCATGTCCTCAAAGCGCCGCAGCCTCAAAGCGCCGCAGCCTCACAGCGCGGCCGTCATCAGCTCGGTCAGCTCGGTCCGGGTCAGCGTCACCGGGTTGCCCTTCATGCTGCTCGCCCGGAGGCCGGCCTCCGCGAGATCGGGCAGATGCGCCTCGGCGATGCCGTACGTCGAGAGCCCGGGGATCCCGAGCCGCCGCACGAGCGCCTCGACCCACGCGACGGAGTCCTCGGCCTGCGCGTCGGCCTTCCCCGTCAGCAGAACCGCCAGCGCACGGTGGCGAGCGAGCGCGTCCTCGGTGCGCGCCTCGTCTCCATCGCTCCCCCGTGCCCGCAGGGCGCGGAGGTTCGACTGCAGAACGCGCGGAAGGAGCCGCGCGCAGACGGCGCCGTGCGGGGCGTCGAACGCGCCTCCGATGGGCGCCGCGAGGCCGTGCACGGCGCCGAGCTTGGCGTTCGCCAGGGCCATCCCGCCAGACACACCCACCAGCGCCATCTCGGATCGCGCCTGCCGGTCGTCCCCACGCTCGAACGCGCGGACGAGCGCCGTGGCGGCCCGCGGGATCGCCTCGCGGCAGAGGGCGTCGGTGAACGGCGAGGCCGCGCGGGACAGGAAGGGCTCGATGACCTGCGTCAGGGCGTCGAGGCCGGTGCTCGCGGTCAACGACGGGGGCATCGACCAGGTGAGCTCCGGATCGACGAGCGCGATGCGCGGCAGCATCGTCTCGCTCCTCAGGCTCGCCTTCACGCCCCGCCCGGCGTCAGCGAGCACCGCGTTCCGGGTCACCTCCGAGCCGGTGCCCGCCGTCGTCGGCACGGCGATCATCGGCACCGACGGGCCCGTGATCGGCAGGCCACGCCCGACCACCTCGAGATGATCGAGCGGGTCGGTGCCGTTGCCCAGCAGCATCGCGATGGCCTTGCCCGCGTCGAGCACGCTGCCCCCGCCCACGGCGATGACCAGGTCACAGCGCGCGTCCCGCGCCCGCCGCGTGCCCTCGCGCGCCACCTCGATGGTGGGCTCCGCGCTGACCGAGAAGGCCGTGGTGGCGATGCCCGCGCGCTCGAGCGCCTCGCGCCCTTCCGCGTGCCTTTCGACCGCGCCCCGCACCCACAACGCGCGGGTGCCGCCGATGCCCGACGCGAGGCCCGGCAACCCGGCGAACAGGCCGTCCCCGAACACGATCCGACCTGCCGTCGCGAACTCGAATCGCATGGGCCTCGTTTCCTCGTCCAGACCGCGTCCGAGCGCGCCCCCCGTGAACCGCGGGACGCCGCTGCACGCGGACGATCAGCCGAAGGAGCGCCAGCCCGAGGCGTCGAGCGGCGTGACGGCCGCATACCGCACCCCGCGCCGGGGCTCGGCCATCATCGCCTCGACCGCGTCACGCCAGGCCGCGTAGTGCGCCGTCTTCTTGTGCGCGGCGGGCGCGTCCGCGTCCCGATACACCTCGACGAGGACGAACTTGTCCGGGGACGCCTCGTCGCGGAGCACGTCGAAGCGCAGGACCCCGGGCTCCCGCAGGCTGGCCTCCGAGTTGACGCGGGTCGCCTCCATGAACGCCTCGGCGCATCCGGGGAGGACGGACACGTGCACGTGGACGATCCACATCAC
>CAIKNO010000078.1 GCA_903828805.1 uncultured Sandaracinus sp.
CTGCAACTGGACCATCCGCCCGAGCAGCCCCGTGAACACGAGGCCGACGAAGAGCGCCATCCACTTGTAGCGCTTCCGGAATTCGCCGACTTCCCGGCGTACGGAGAGCAGCGTCACGGGGCCGGGCTCCCTTCGGCATCGCGTCGACGTGTCCGCAGCGCGTCGATGCGGCGTGCCATCGCGAAGACGAGCGGGGCGGAGAGCGCCGTGGCCAGGGAGGACGCGACCAGCGTCAGCGCGATGCCCAGCACGTTTCCGACGAGGGGCGGATGGGCCTCCGCATCGGCGACGAGGAGTCCGACGGCCTCGCCTGCGAGGCTCTCGGCAGGCATCGACAGGGGGAACGCTTCGGGCGGCGAGAAGATGGCGCGAAGCGCCAGGATCGTCCCGCCGGCGACCATCGCGACGGCGAAGACGAGGCCGAGCTGGAAGACGAGCCCGCGCATCCACAGCCGGATGCCGGCGCCCCAGGCGACCATGAACGTCGCGACCAGCACGAACGTCTGCAGGCCGATCGGGGACCCGCAGAACTCGTCGACCAGGTAGCCGAGGAGGAACGAGATCATCGCCCCGCGCAGCATCTGCGACTCGTGCTGCATGCCGAGGTAGAGCACGATCGGCAGCAGCAGGTTCGGGGTGAAGGGGTGCAACGGAACGTGGGAGGCCACCGCCGCCTGCACCACGAGCAGCACGAAACCCAGGGTCAGGAAGGCGAGGTTGCGCAGGAGCATCGCTCACGGCTCCTGGACGCGCGGGGCTTCGTCGTCGGCGTCCTCGGCCGCTTCCTCGAGGCTCTGGGCACGGGAGCCCTCGGTGAGGACGAGCACCTCGTCGAGCGTCGAGAAGTCGACCGCCGGCGTGACCTCGACCTCCTGCCACAGACCGAAGTCCTGCCGGACGATCCGGCTCACCCGCCCCACGAGGATCGACGCCGGGAAGCGCTGCCCGAGCCCGGAGGTGTGCAGCAGGTCCCCGACCCGCACCGCGTCCTCGCGACCGAGGTACTGCACCCGCGACATGTACCGCTCGCTCTCGCCGGTGCCGCGCAGCATCCCGCGCGCGCCGGTGCGCTGAACGACGACGTCGACCGCGCTCGACCGGTCGACCACGAGCAGCACGTCGCAGTAATGCCCGAAGGTCCGTCGCACCTGGCCGACCAGGCCGCGCGTCCCCACGACCGGCATGCCGGGCTGGACGCGGTCGCGCTCGCCGCGGTCGAGCTCGATGCGCGTCACCCGGAAGAACGGGGACACGTCGCGGCCGATCACCTCCGCCGGCAGCACGTCGCCGCCGATGCGCTCCCGCAACTGGAGCAGGGAACGCAACCTCCGGTTCTCGAGGCCCTCGGCGCGGAGCCGCTGGCGTTCCTCCTCGAGGCGGGCGACCTGGGCCCGAAGGCGCTCGTTGTCCTGCCCGACCTCGACGAGGAAGACGTATTCCTCGAGCACATCGGACACCCACCGCGCCGTGCTGGCCGCCACCGACTGGATTCCCGATGTCGCCCGCAGCACCCACTGGTCGAACGCGTTCGTACGCGCCGGGTCGCGCAGATGCGCGCTCAGCACGAAGAACGGGACCGCGAGCAGCAGGACGCTGATGGCGGCGTCACGGAGGCGCTTGAACTGGTTCACGAGGTCGGACCCGCGCCGGGCGGAGGGGGGATGTACCCGACCCGAACGCCGTACGCCAATCCGTGGCTGAGCGGAGGTTCAGTGCGCGGCATGGCAACTCACCCGTCGGCGAGGGGTCGAGCGCGTCAGTGGATCGTGACTTCGCGGAGCAGATCGAGGTGGTCGAGCGTCTTGCCCGAGCCGAGCACGACGGCGCTCACGGGGTCATCGCAGACCATCACCGGCAGCCCGGTCTCCTCGCGGAGCAAGACATCGAGGTTGCGGAGCTGGGCACCGCCACCCGTGAGCACGATGCCCTTGTCGACGATGTCGGCCGAGAGCTCCGGGGGGGTCCGTTCGAGGGCGGCCATCACCGCCTCGACGATGGTGTTGATGGGCTCGGACAGCGAGTCGCGGATCTCGTCGCTGTTCACGACGACCGTCTTCGGCACGCCCGCGACGAGGTCGCGGCCCTTGACCTCGAGGGTGTCGACCTCGTCGCCGGGGTAGGCGTTGCCGATCATGCACTTGACCCGCTCGGCGGTCTGCTCGCCGATCAGCAGGTTGTACTTGCGCTTCATGTACGCGACGATCGCCTCGTCCATCTTGTCGCCGCCGACGCGCACGCTCTGCGAGTACACGATGCCGGCGAGCGAGATGACGGCGACCTCGGTCGTGCCGCCGCCGATGTCGACGACCATGTTCCCGCTCGGCTCGGTGATCGGCAGACCGGCGCCGATCGCCGCGGCCATCGGCTCCTCGATGAGGAACACTTCGCGGGCGCCGGCGAGCTCGGCGCTCTCCTTGACGGCGCGCTTCTCGACCTCCGTGATGCCGAACGGCACGCAGATGATGATCCGCGGCTTGACCAGCGTGCTGCGGGTCTGGGCGCGCCGGATGAAGTACCGAAGCATCGCCTCGGTGATCTCGAAGTCCGCGATGACGCCGTCCCGGAGCGGGCGAACGGCGGAGATGTTGCCCGGCGTGCGGCCGAGCATCTCCTTGGCTTCCTTGCCCACGGCGAGCACCTTCTTGGCGCCCCGGGCATCGGTCTGCACGGCGACCACGCTCGGCTCGCAGGATACGATTCCCCGACCCTTCACGTAGATCAGGGTCGTGGCCGTCCCGAGATCGATCGCGAGGTCGTTGGAGAAGAGCCCGTATACCCAGTCCAGCAGCACGTGGTCGGTTCCTCGTGGCGAGCATCACGCGGTCGAACTCGTCCGAGGGAAGAGGCCGCCGAGCCGCATCCCTTACCTGACGCCCCGAGGCCGATCAAGGCGGCCCCCATGCCGCGGGCCGCGGGGGTGGGGCGCCCGCGGAACCTCGCACGGCCGGGGCCCATCGTCGCGGTGGCCCCTCGCTGGCACATCGATTCGAGCCGACCCAAGACTTGGTGGCGGGAGGAGTCGAACCCACGTCATGACGCCGTCGCCACGCTCCGGACTGCCGCCCGTCCCCCCCCGCGCTGCGCCCTCGAAGGGAGGGGAGTCGGGCGCGTTCCCGGTCGTGACCACGTTGGCCGAGCGCCCCGTGCCGCCGCCCTTGCCCCGACGGGCGGACGCTTCGGCCTCGCGGGCCGTGCCTGCGCGGTCGGAGGCGGTCGCTTCGGCGTCGCGGCGGTCGGAGGCCGCGAACCCTCCGCCCTTGCCCCGGCGGTCGGAGGCCGCGACCCCTCGGCCCTCGCCCTCGCCCCGGCGGCCGGAGGCCCCGACCCCTGCCCCGGTCCGCCGGCGCTCGGGAACTGCGGTGCCTCCCCCGCTGCCCGGGAAGGCCGGGCCCGCCCATCCTTTCCACGGTCCGTCGGGATCGAGTCCGGTGAGCCGCGTCGAGGCCTCTCCCGAGGCCGACGCCAAGGAGGCCCGGGCCCGGGAGGCCGAGGGACTGGTCGAGGCCGCTCGCCACGGGGACGTGCGCGCGTTCGACGCGCTCGTGCGGCGGTACCGACATCGCATCTTCGCGCTCGCCTTGCACATGACCGGATCGCGCAGCGACGCGGACGACGTCACCCAGGACGCGTTCCTCCGGGCCCATCGGAACATCCATCGGTTCGAGGGACGCAGCGAATTCTTCACGTGGCTCTACCGGATCGCGCTCAACCGCGCGTTGAACGTGCGCCGGGACCGAGAGCGCCATCGGGGCGGTGACATCGACGACCCGCGGGTCGTCGTCGCGGTGGCGGTCGACGCGGCGGGCAATCCGCACCTCGCGGGAGAACTCCGCGAGACGTACAGCCACCTGGTGCGGGCCTTCGACCGGCTCTCGCCGCTGCTGAGGACCACCGTCGCGCTCACGATGATGCAGGGCCTCAGCTACCCCGAGGCGGCGGTCGTGCTCGAGACGACCGAGGGCACCGTCGCCTGGCGAATCCACGAGGCGCGCCGCCAGATGCGCGTCGCGCTCGATGCCTCGCTCGCCGACCCGAAAGCCGTCGCGCCGGGGGCTCCGGCCGAGCCGGCTGCGACCCCCCGACGCGCGGTTCGTCCGAGGCCCCCGAGCGTCGAGCCGGTCGAAGGACCGAGCGTCCTCGAGATGGCTCTCGCGTTGCTCGCGCCGACCGTCTGAGCGAGGTCCGGTGGCGCGCCACGGCGTCGTCGTCCCGCGGTCTCACCCGGCGGGGTCGAGAGACGCCCTCGCGATCTGACGAAGGCGAGCGGCGGTCGCCGGCGCGACGCCCTCGGGGACGAACGTCGTCCTTCGCGGGTCGACGCGGGTGAGGGTGGCGCACAGGACCAGGGCGGCGAGCAGGGTTCCTTCGCGGCTCGGGTGGGCCCCGTCGCTCCGGTAGAGGCTGGCGCCCAGGTCGCCCGCCTGCTCCGCCAGCAGGAACGCCCTGCCTGCGGGCGCCAGCTCGGCCTGCAGATCCCGGGCGAGCGCCGCGTAGCAATCGGTGATCAGCGATTGCATGTGGTGCGGGGACACGGCCAGCGCCCCGCGCGCGTAGAGCCGCGAATCGCGTCGGCGAGCCCACGTCTCGAAGAGCACGGTCAGCGCGCCGTGACGTCGGATGATGTCGTGAAAGAATCCGGCGTATCCGGCGAACTCGTGCGGATGCTCGAGGGCCGTCAACGAGTGTCCCTGGAGCACGACGTGCGTGAAGCCCCCGGCGTCGAGGGCGCCGCGGGTGCGCTCGGAGCGCCAGTGTCGCGGCAGATCCCAGCCGGGATTGGCGATGGCGTGGGCGCTGAGGGGGGGGCCGCCGTGGACCGACGCGGCCAGCGCTTGCACCGTGCCGGGCAGGTCGTTGAAACGCGTGTAGCTGTTGCCGATGAACAAGGCCCGGACGGCCGTGGCCGGGCGGGGCGAGCTCCACGCCCGCACGTCGAGAGGCGCGAGGAGGCCGCCGAGGACGGGTGCGCCGCCGAGGAGCCAGCGCAGGGCCTGTCGCCGTCCGAGGCGGAGGGACCTCATCGGGACCCCGCGGGATCGCCGCGTCGCACGCTCGGAACCAGCCCGCCGCGGCACTGCGGGCAGAGCGAGGCCTCGACACGAACGGCGGCGCGGCATCGAGGACACGGGCGCCGCGCCCGCGCGTCTGTGAGCCGCTCGATCCCCAACGCCGCGACCCCGCCGAGCGCGACCGCGACCGCACCCAGCGCGACGAGCGCGACGCCGAGCACCGGCGCGAAAGGCAGCAGCACGAGCGCTGCGAGCACGCCGCCGGTCTCGACCCAGGCGCCGACCGTCCCGAGGTGCACGTCGTCCATCAGGTCGAAGAGTCGCTTGCGCGCCGCGACGAAGAGCGCGTTCAACGCGACGGCGACGACGACCACCGCGACGGTGACCCCGACGCTCCGGTCGCCCGCGAGGGCGCTCTGCACGGCGCGCGCGAGCTCGGTCGCCTCCGGGCGGACCGGTCCGGTCGCGGCGTGGGCCTGGGGCACGTCGAGGGCGGCGAACAGCAGGGACGTGCCGAGCGTCCCGCACATGCCGCCGAGGTGGTCGAGGTGGAGCGCACGAAGCACCTGGGCCGCGTGGGCGTCGTGTTGCGTGAGCCACTCGAGCAGCGCGGCGAGGCCTGTGAGCGCGAGGGCGGGGGTGCTCAGCAGCCACGACCAGCCCTGGGGCAGGGAGGCCGCATGCTGGTGCACCAAGGACAGCACGACGCATTGCACCGCGAAGAGCGTGGCGAAGGGGCGGGCCGCGGCGGCGCAGCTCGGTCCGATCGTCAGCGCGGCGAGGCGGAGGAGCGACGGCATCACGACCCCACCGAGAGCAGCCACTCGACGATGCGCGTCGTGCCCGGCACCGAGAGATGTCGCAGCGCATAGGACACCGCGGCCAGGGCGCCGATCACCAGGGTGGCGAAGCCGAGAAGCGCGCCCAGCAGCACGAGCGGCGGACCCCATTCCGAGGCCGCGAGCGGTCGGCCCTCCGCCTCCCAGCGAAGGCGGCGACGGAGGAGCGCGAGCCCGCCCTCGATGTAGAGGACCGTGCACAGCGCGCCCGCCACGCCGTGGGCGCCCGCGTTGAGCAGCGTGCCGAGTCCGGGAACGGCGTGCAGCGGCGCGAGCACGATGCTGCCGAAGAGCGAGGCCACGAGAAGCGTGGAACCCCACAGCTTCAGGGTCATGCGCGCGAGCAGGCGCCGCCGCGGCGAGAGCCACAGCAGCGGGCGTCGAAGCTGGAACAGATGGAGGACCACGAGGCCCGCGGCCTGGACGATCAGCTGGGCGAAGGGGAGCACCCCGAGCAGACCGCTCGACACCCCGATGAGGACGTAGCCGAGGCGGCGCGGAAGCACCCGCTGCGCGTCGAGCCCGGCGAGGACTCCACCGCGGCCGTTCCAGGTCAGATGCGCATCGCACGCGCCGCAGGTCGACCCGCGCAGGACGGCGAGCGCGGACGTGCGCTCGGCGCAGCGTCCACATCGCCGGTCGAGCAGCAGCGCGTCTTGGTGCGCCGAAAGCTCGGCGGGTGAGATCGATGCGGAAGCGGACACGGTCGGTCCCATTCTACTCCACGCGCCAGCGCTCCCCGAGCCCGCGGCCGTCGGCCGCTCAGAACAGCGTGTAGACCAGCGGGGCGACGGCGGACGTCTCGGCGAGCATGATCAGACCGCCCACGACGAGGAGCGCCACGAAGAGCGGCAGCAGCCAGAGCTTCCGGCGTTCGGACAGGAACGCCCAGAGATCGCGCACGAGCTCGAACCTCAGTAGGGATTCTCCAGGGACGTAGCGCTGCGTCGCGCCTCGAGGACACGGTAGGTGCTCGCCGCGGGGTCGCGGCGCAGATGGAGGCCGTCGCGGCCGAGCGCGCGGCGAAGGAGCCCGAGGGGCGTGACGAGGACGAAGTACACGACGCCGAGTGCGACCCAGGTCTGCGCCCGTCCGAGGACGCGTGCGAGCGAGTCCCAGCGCGCGTGGATGGGGGCGAGGCTGCGAGGATGAACGAGCCCCCACGCCGCGAGCGTCCCGCCGACCCACCACGGCCAGCGCGGCCAGGAGACATCCCCGGACATCCAGGGTGCCAGCGTGCCCATCGACAGCGCGACGCCGGCCCCGACCCTGCACCCGAAGCGACGCGCGGCGCGCTCCGTCAGTCCGGTACGAACGGCTGCCACGTGGCGTCCTCCACCCAGGCGGGTTGTGCGTCCTTGAGCAGCACGAAGCGCCCGATCACGAGGACGTCGAGGTCCGTTCGCATGAAGCAGCGGTCGGCGTCCTGCGGGGTGGCGACGATGGGTTCCCCCCGCACGTTGAACGAGGTGTTGATCAGCACGCCGATCCCGGTGAGGTCCTTGAACGCCGACAGGAGCGCGTGAAATCGCGGGTGCGTGGCCGCGTGCACCGTCTGCACGCGGGCGGAATGATCGACGTGCGTCACGGCGGGGAGCGTCGAGCTCGGCGCATCGCTCGGGTCGAGCCCGCTCGGCGCTTCGTTCTGCGGACCGTCGGGCCGACGGTACGGAGGCCGCACGTCGGCGCAGAAGAGCATGTAGGGACTCTCGCCCTCGAGCTCGAAGAAGCGCGCTGCGTCCTCGGCGAGCACGGCGGGCGCGAACGGGCGAAACGACTCCCGTCGCTTGATCTTCTCGTTCAGTACCGCCTGCATCGTCGGGCTGCGGGGGTCGCCCAGGATCGACCGGGCGCCGAGCGCGCGCGGCCCGAATTCCATGGCGCCCTGGAACCATCCGACGACGCGTTGCGCGTCGAGGTGGTGGGCGAGCAGCGGCCACAGGGCGTCGTCGTCGTACTCTGCGTGGACGGCTCCGAACCCGTCGAGCGCGACACGAATTTCCTCGTCCGAGAAGGACGGTCCGAGGAGGGCGCCCCGCATCGAGTCGGCCGAGGGCGCGCGGCGTGACACCCCGAAGCGTTCGTGGCCGAGGGCGAGTGCGGCGCCGAGCGCTCCGCCGGCGTCTCCCGCCGCAGGCTGGATCCACACCTCGGCGAACGGGCCTTCCCTTCGCACCCGGCCGTTGGCCACGCAGTTCAGGGCCACGCCACCGGCGAGGCAGAGCGCACGCTCTCCGGTCTCGGCGTGGAGGGATCGAACCAGCCTCAGCACCACGTCCTCGGTGACGGCCTGGATCGACGCTGCGAGGTCGAGGTCTCTCCGGGTGATCGGGGATTCGGGAACCCGCGCCGGTCCGCCGAAGAGCCGCTCGAAGCGCCGGTTCGTCATGCGCTCGGCGCCCGAGAAGTCGAAGTGATCGAGGTCGAGCCGGAACGTGCCGTCCGGCTTCAGGTCCATCAGGGTGTGCCGGATCAGGTCGGCGTAGGTCGGCGTTCCGTGAGGGGCCAGCCCCATGAGCTTGGATTCGCCGGAGTTCACCCGGAACCCAGCATGCGCCGTGAACGCGGAATACAGCAACCCGAGGGAATGGGGGAAGCGCTGTTCCCAGAGAGGCTCGAGCGAGGCCCCCGCACCGCGCCACGCGGAGAGGGTCGCCCACTCACCGACTCCGTCGAGGCAGAGCACGGCGGCCCGCTCGAAGGGGCTCGGAAAGAACGCCGACGCCGCATGCGCTTGGTGGTGCTCGGTGAAGAACAGCGGCGGCAGTCCTTCGGCCGCGCTCCCGTCGACGTCGGCGAGCGCCCGCCGAAGGGTGCGCTTCAGGGCGAGCTTCTCGTGGAGCCAGGACGGCATGGCGCGCGCGAACGAGATGAAGCCGCGCGGCGCGCTCGACAGGTGGGTCTCGAGCAGTCGCTCGAATTTCAGGAACGGTTTGTCGTAGAAGACGATTCCGTCCAGGTCGGCGAGCCGCAGCCCGCCCGCGCGCAGACAGGCACGGATGGCTTCGATCGGAAATCGGGGGTCGTGCTTCTTCCGCGTGAAGCGCTCCTCCTGGGCCGCCGCCACGATGCGGCCCTCGACCACGAGGGCCGCCGCGCTGTTGTGGTAGTACGCCGACACCCCGAGAATGCGGGCCCGCGGGGCCGGTACGGGAGCGCTGGCGGTCGGACGAGACACCCGAGCGCAGGATAGCCGCGACGGCCCCGCCCGTCCCCCCGTTCGAGCCTCGTGCGCCGGGCCGCGACGCTCGGGTGCACGGTGGCGTGCGGCCTCACGTTTCGGAGGATGGCGGAGGAGGCGAGAGGAGCGCGGTGACGTCTTCGAAGGGGGTCACGCACGGGGGACCGGGCGCGTGCAGGAACCGCGCGACGGTCCCGTCGCGGCGCCAGAAGAGGGCAGTGGCGGAGACGGTCCCGTAGAAGGGCAGGTGGACGCAGAGCGCCTGGAGCGCCTGACGGAGGGCCAGCGGAATTCGGGGACTCGGTCCCTCCGGACCCAGGTCCTCGGCGCTCGGCAGCCGATGATCGGCAAGGGCGGTCAGCAAGACGTCGTCGTCCCCTTCGCGGAGCGCACGGGCGAGGGCCGTGCGGCCTGCCGCCTCCGCCCGTGCGATCTTCGGGACATGGACCGAGTGGAGTCGATCGTTGGGGAGCACGACCACGGGCTCGTCGACCCGAAGGATCTCGAGGGCGCGCGGCTCCGGGCGGACGTGGGCGACGCGCAGGTCCCCGGGCACGCCGAACATCAGGTTGAACGGATTGTACGCGTCGGCGTCGAGCGCTCGGAGATCCGCCTCCACGCCGTCGGGATCGCGTCGGGCCAGCGCCCGCCGCACGACCTCGCCGCGCGAGCGACGGTGCACCTCGGGCGGTCGATCCGTTCGCTGGTTGGTCAGCCCGACGAAGAGCCCCGACTCGTTGGCC